>JAFUBF010000493.1 GCA_017460325.1 Clostridia bacterium
CACTTTGTCATGGTGAGCGTATGCCGCGATGGCATTGGTGGTCATATTTCCTGAGCAACACAGCTCAGGTTAGAAGCGTCCCAAAATGGGGGGTTGAGGGCTGCAGCGAGGCTTACGCGCCCCTTTAGACCCCAGCATCATTATATCCTTTTCATGAGCCTTGTGTAAATGCTTTTCATGTAAAATGGCGGTCAGCCCTCGAAATCAGGGCCTGACCGCTGCTTTTTTGCCTCTGACATGCGACCAACAAGGGATGAATTGCCGTAATGGAGGTGGAAATGCTGAGTTGGTGTGGTTATGAATACCTGAAGTGTCAAAGCACGGAAAGAAAGGAACTCCTTCCGATTCACGGGAGGGGATGAACGGAGCCGTCCACCAGACTGAGGGAATAGCCGTGGCCATTTTCTGTCCGCCAGTCAAAATACGGACGATGGGGACGGGCAAAACCGTCCAGGATGGACATGATGGTTCCGCCATGGACAATTAATGCGGAGGGGCAGGCCATGAGCTCAGGGATCAGGGCACGATAGGCCCGGATACAGCGCTGGCGCATTTCTGCCTGGGATTCACCGCCGGGAAAGGGCAGTGTCCCCCCGGAGTCGATGTACGCCTGATAGGCGGCCAGGCCGTTCAGCTCCGCATAGTTTTTTCCCTCATAAAGTCCAAAGCTGCACTCACGGAAGTCGGGAATCACCTGAGCAGGGACATGCGGATAAAGAAGTTCCGCAGTCATGCGACAGCGCAGCATGGGACTGACATAGACTCTGGCGACGGGAGGAAAGGGAGTGTGTTGGAGCTGCCGGATGCCCTCTTCGCACAGCGGTTCATCCGTTCCTGAACCAATGTACCGGTGTTCAAGGTTGCCACGGGTTAATCCGTGACGGATCAGAAGGACGTTCATTTGATGCGCTGCCCGATTCCGCAGATGACCCGGGTGACCAGGTCGGACTCCCCGGCGATCATGCAAAGTGCACGCCCGGTGACCTGACGCCATTCACGTTCCCGGGGATCCATGGGAACAAGTCCGCAGCCAATTTCATCACTCACGATGACGGCATCCGGATGATTCCGACAGAACGCCTGCAGGGTGGTGGAAATATCCTCTCCATTATTCATCAGACTGCGAATGTAAAGGTGAAAATCCGGGAAAAGCTCAGCATTCGGATTCTCCGCAGAGGCGAGTTCCAGTTGTCCCTGACCGGTGCCCCCGATATACAGTTTCATAGTTTCCCTCCCAGAATCAGTGCGCAGATGGCCATTAGCTCGGTCATCTGCAGATAAAAGCCGGCCAGATCTCCGGTGACCCCTCCGAAAACAGTGAGGGCCATGTGGCGAAAACGGAACGTGAGAATCAGAAGGACGATAAAGAGTATCGCAGTCCTTATACCTGTCAGGAAAATGAGGGCCGGGAGGCAGATCAGGAGGTAAAGGGCGGTGGAAAGGCGAAGGGCATTTCCGGCGGCGCCGGTGGCCAGGGAGGACAGCATGCCGTCCTTTCTGGCCTGAGGCAGAAAGACCGAGAGACAGGCGCTGAGGGCCCGGGAAAGGACATAGATAACGGCTAGGGAAAAGGAATCCCGCAGACTGCATTCTGCCAGCAGGCCGGTCATGACCAGAAGGTAGAGGGTGCAGCCGAGAACGGCAAAGGAACCGACATGACTGTCCTTGAGAATCTGAAGGCGCTTCTCCCGGGGCTGCCAGGAGGCAAGGGCGTCGCAGGTGTCCATGAACCCATCCATATGGATCCCGCCAGTCAGAAGGAGGGGCAGAGCCGTGGCAACAGCGCCCCGGAGTACCGGGCCAACGGAAAGGCGGAGACACAGATACTGCCAGAGGATGGCAGCAGCGCCTATGGGCACGCCGACGAGGGGAAAGAAACAGAACGTCAGGCGACGGTTTTCCTCCGTCCACTCGGTCCGTGGCATGGGAAGACGCGAATAGGTGGAAAAGGCAATGATCAGTGAAGGGAAAAATGACATGGCTTTCCTTTCCGGCAGACAGGGTCAGAGTGAAACGGGAAGTGTTCCCCTGAGGGGGACCGGGATTCCGCAGACTACCTCAACAGCGCGGTCCGCAAGAGAGGCCAGAGCCTGGTTCAGCTGTGACAGACGGTTGATATAGGACTGGGTAGATGCGTCATAGGTGATGCCATCTGAGAAAATATTTCCGGTGACAATGACCAGATTGTGACAGATTTCCGCCAGGTGGCAAATGTCCGGGAGGATACGATCCGGATCACCGCTCTCAAACATCTCATTGGCGAGAAGATTGGGAAGATCTTCCAGCAGTGCTGAGGCGCCCCGGTAAACGGGATCAGTGAAACGGGACGTCGGGCATTCCACGGTGGTGAAGTGGAGGGCAGAGCGCATCTCCCGGTGGCGCTGAATCCGGATTTCCGATTCCCGATCCCGACAGATCATGGTGGCCAGATAGAGTTTGTCCCCGGGGCAGAGAGCGTGGATGACTTTTTCCGCATAGGCGGACTTGCCGCTTCCGCTGCCTCCGATAATCAGAACATTCATGACTCTTCTCCCAGCGGCCGGTACGCATCCATATCCAGCGCCTCAAAGGTGTGGTTGCTTTCGTAAACACTGAGGGCCATATCAAGCAGCGGAAACAGCATTACGGCACCGGTTCCCTCGCCCAGGGCCAACTCAGCGTGAATGATGGGAGTCAGGCCAAGAGCCTTAAGGAGTGCGGAGGCGGAAGGTTCCCTGCCCATATGTGAGGCGATGAGAAAGTGTCGGACCTCCGGACAGATCCGGACGGCCACCAGGGCGGCAGTGCAGGAGATGACGCCGTCCAGGACCACGGGAATGCCGTACTGGGCAGCCCCGAGACAGGCGCCTGCCATGCCGGCAATTTCAAACCCGCCCAGCGCAGCAAGGACGGAAAGCGGATCCCCGGGATCCGGGTGATTTACCCGAATGGCCTTTTGAATGACCTGAATTTTTCGGGAAAGGCCTGCATCGGAAAGACCGGATCCGCGTCCGGTGACCTGTTTGGGAGGAAGATTCAGGAGGACGGAGGTCAGGGCAGCGGCGCTGGTGGTGTTCCCGATGCCCATCTCTCCCAAAGCCAGAAGCCGTGAGCCTTTTTCGAACATAACCTTTATGGATGCGATACCGGCCTGAATGGCGAATACGGCCTGCTCAGGGGTCATGGCAGGTCCCTGCGTGAAATCCGCTGTTCCTTTATCCACGGACATCCGGATAAGATATGGCCAGTTGGGGGATACCGTCATTCCCATATCGATCGCCATAACATCAGAATCGGTACAGGCGGCCATCTGGTTGATGTTGGAGTTGCCCTCACAGATGGAGCGGGCAACCCGCCAGGTCACGTCGCTGCCACACTGGGACACGCCCTGCCGGACGACCCCATGATCGCCGCAGAAGACCAGGACGGACCTCGGTTTCAGAGAGATATCAGGGGTCCCCTGGATGGCGGCAATCCGGGTCAGAACGGATTCAAAAAGGCCAAGACTCTTCAGGGGCTTGGCCACGCGGTCAAACCGTTCCTGCGCAGCACGGCGGGCAGACTCGGAGAGCGTGCGCGGTACGATAAACGTTTGTTGCATAGGATCACCTTGTAAGGAAAAAGTAGAGAATGAGCAGGCAGGTGAGGAAGAAAAAGGCCGTGAAAAGGAGCAGATGGCAGGTGGAGTGGATGTCTCCCCGCCTTGCCGGACGGTCTGCATCGCCTATGGTCGGCTTGAACTGCGGCCTGCCGAAATAGGTATGTGTACCGCCCAGCTGAATGTGAAGGGCACCGGCTGCAGCAGATTCACCGCAGGCGCTGTTCGGACTCGGGTGCCTGGCGTGATCACGCAGGAAAATCCGAAAGGCGTTTGCCCCGTCAAGGCCGGCCGGAAACGCAGACAGGGCCATCATCAGGCCGGTGAGCCGGGCAGGACTAAAGTTGAGGACATCGTCCAGTCTAGCACTGCAGCACCCCAGCTGCAGGTATTTTTCATTACGGTATCCGACCATGGAATCAAGGGTTGAGGCGGCCTTAAAGCCCCAGAGGAGGATGGGACCGCCAAGGGCAGCGTAGAACATGGGGGAAATCACGCCATCTGTCGTGTTTTCCGCGACCGTTTCAACGGTGGCCTTGATGATCTCCTCCTCACTGAGGGAATCTGTATCCCGCCCGACAATGCGGGAAAGTTGCCGCCGACCGGATTCAAGGCTCTGTTCAAGCGCCGCCTGGACATGACGGGCCTCGGTACACATGGACCGGGCTGCAAGACCCATCCAGTCAAGGAGGACCATTCCGATAAAACAGGGAACCGGGCCGAGGCAGCGAAGAAGAAAGAGAATCAGGGCGGATGTGAGCATGGTCAGGGACACGGTCAGAAAGGTCAGAATGGCACCGGCAAGGAACAGATTGCCCATGCGTGCCCGCAGGCGGGCTTCAGCAAAAGAGATGAACCGGCCGATGAGGCGGACCGGATGATAGAGCCACTCGGGATCTCCCAGGAGGAGATCCAGGAGAAAGCCACCCAAAAGGGCCGGGATAAAGAGCCTGTTCATGGCCGGTCCTCCCGGATGATCTGCCGAATCCGGTCCATATCCAGACTGGCCCGGACAATATCCGCGATGCGGTTGAATTCATGTTCGCGGAAATCGGCCATGGTTTGGACGGGATTGTCCATGGCCGGGCTTTCGTGGCGTAGGTGTCTTTTCAGCGCCGAAAAGAAAAGCCCGTCATCGAAGAGTCCGTGGAGATAGGTACCAAGTACGTTTTCCGCCGGATTGCAAAGGCCGTCCGTTTCCCCGCGAATATTGAGCCAGGGCACGGCATGGGGACCTGGTTCATTTCGGCCGGCGTGAATTTCATATCCATCCAGCATTTGCCCGTTCAGGGCGCTGAGCCAACCCCCCTGACAACGGATGATTCCGGTGGACTGGAGGGTTTGTTTTTCGGGGGAAAAGGTGACGGCCATATCAAGGAGGCCAAGGCCCGCAATCTCGGGAACACGGGATTCCACGTGCAGCGGATCCAGGAGGCGCTCCGCCAGCATCTGGTATCCGCCGCAGATGCCGATGACCGTGCCACCGCGCCGGGCATGCCGGATAATTGGTTCGTCCAGTCCTCGGTTCCGCAGATCAATCAGGTCTTCAATGGTATTCTTGGTTCCCGGCAGAATGATGATATCGGCATCGGCCAGATCATCCGGGCTCTTGGCATAGCTGACCCGGACGCCGGGCTGCAGGGTCAGGGCCTGAAAATCGGTGAAATTGGAGATGTGGCGGAGCCGGAGGACGGACACCTTCAGATCACCCTGACCCACCGCCTGATGGAACCGTTCCGTGATGCTGTCCTCGTCCTCCAGTTCCACATCCATATAGGGGACAACGCCCAGCACCGGTACATGGATGCGGGATTCCAGCATGCGCAGGCCGGGCTCCAGAATACTGACATCGCCCCTGAATTTGTTGATAATGACCCCTTTGACTCTTGCCCGTTCCTGCTCCTCAAGGAGCAGGATGGTGCCCAGGAGGGAGGCAAAGACGCCGCCGAGATTGATGTCCCCCACCAGAATGACCGGAGCATCCGCGGCCTCGGCCATGGACATATTGACAATATCCCCGTCCCGCAGATTGATTTCGGCGGGGCTGCCGGCTCCTTCCAGAATAATGCAGTCATAGTCCCGCTCAAGGGATTCGTAGACCTCGTGGATATGCCGGCGCAGCCCGGGCTTGTACAGGTGGTATTCCATGGCGGTCATGGATCCAATGGGCCGGCCATCCACAATGACCTGACTTCGCCGGTCTCCGGTGGGCTTCAGGAGGACGGGATTCATCCGGATATCCGGTTCCACGCAGGCAGCCTGGGCCTGTGTGACCTGGGCACGCCCCATTTCAAGCCCGTCCCTTGTCACATAGGAATTGAGTGCCATATTCTGCGCCTTGAAGGGCGCCACACGCATTCCGTCCTGATGCAGGATGCGAAGCAGAGCCGAACAGAGGACGCTTTTCCCCACGGAGGAGGCGGTGCCCTGGATCATAAGACATTTACCGCGCATGCTGACCTCCTGTTTCCGGATTCAGATTGTTCCCGTCCGCAGCGGCTGCCTGAGGACGCTCAATGAGGATGACATCCATATTCCGGGCAAGGGCCGGAAGGACTTTCTCCGTGATCCCGCCGGCGGCGCCGGAATCTTTGGTCACCAGGGTCTGAATATGCAGATCATCGTACAGGGCGGCGTTCAGTTCGGCGGAAAACGGGCCCTGCATGGCGATGATATGACTGGGGTGAATACCCGCCTGTTCACAAAGCGTGAGGCTCTGAGCAGTGGGGAGGACACGGACATAGAGCCGATCCGGGGATACTGTTTCAGTATAGACCGAAAGAGTATGGGAACCGGTGGTCAGGAAAACCGGACCTTCCATATGAGAAAGGAGGGAGGCGGCTTCCTTTGCATCCCGGACGGTGAGAACATGTTTCCGCCAGGCGGCCTCTCTGTCTTCCGGCCGCTCAATCCGGACCAGAGGAATCCCCAGTTCACTGCAGCATGCGGCAATGTTATCATGCACCTGGAGAGCAAAGGGGTGGGTGGCATCCAGAACACGACGGGGCCTGAGCTCCGTCATGAGGGCACGCATCCCGTCCAGGTCAAGGCGGCCGATGCGGCAGTCCGTGCCAGGCGGGAGAAGAGATCCGGCGTAGGCCGTGGTGACGCAGACGACGGCATCCGGTTCATCCAGAACGGCCTGCCGGCCCTCCGTTGTGCCGCCGAAGATCAGGGTGTTTATCATGATTCGGTTTCCTTCTTTAAGACCGGCTCTTCCCCTTGTTGGGAAGACCGGTCAGCGCTGCAGTTCCTCTTTCAGAATGGAGACAAGCCGTGCATTCTCGTTGTCCAGCCGGACAGCCAGACGCAGGTAATGGCCATCCAGACCGAAGGAGGTACAGGTTCTGACAAGAATTCCCTGCTTTTTGAGGCGGGCGACAATGTCCTGCATGTCCCGGGGAAACCGGACCAGCAGGAAGTTGGCGGCGCTGGGAAAAGGAAGTGCACCCAGTGCCTGCAGCTGGCGGGCAAAATCGAAGCGCCTGCGTTCGTTTACGAGCCGGTCCGCCCGGATTTCCTTCAGATGCTCCGGCAGAGCGGCGGCCACAGCGGTGGCCGGGGCACTGAGGGGCCAGGGAATCATTCGCTCAGCCAGGCGGGAGATGGTTTCGGAATCTCCCGCGATGTATCCCAGACGAATGCCTGGGATGCACAGGATCTTGGTCATGGAGCCCACAACTGTGAGGCCTGGGCAGACATGATGACGCACGGTCTCCTCCGGGGCGAAATCGATAAACGCTTCATCCACCAGGAGGGCGGCGCCTGCCGCTTTGGCCCGCCTGTGAAGAGAAAGGACAGATTCGGCTATATGGAGGGCGCCATTCGGGTTATTCGGGTTGCAGAGGATCAGGAGATCGCCCTGCTGCGGCTCCTCCTGAGAGAGAACGACCTCCCGGCCGTAAACCGACGCCCTTGCGGCATACTCGCTGAAAGTGGTCTGGGGAATCAGAACACGGCCGGTGCCGGAGGAGAGAATCAGGTCAATGGCGGCTGTCCCGCCGGCGGTGGGCAGAACCTGCGCTTCGGGCAGTCCCAGGTACCGGGCCAGTCCGGTTCGCGCCGTGCGCATGGAGCGGTCCGGATAATAGCGGACATCTTCAAGGGAGCGGGTCAAAGTGTCCCGAACCCATTCGGGCGGGCCTTCCGGACGAAGGTTGGCAGAAAAATCCAGCCACTTTCCCGGATCTCCTTCCCATACATTTCCACCGTGTTTCATCCCCAGAACCTCCTGATCATGTCCGGCCGACCGGCAAAATAGGTGTGTGCAAAAGCACCCAGCGTACGGGCCTTCTGGTATCCGCACGTCCAGACCCTGTCCTGTCCCGCCTTCGTTACCGTATAGACGGAAACTGCGTCCGGCCCGGGCTCAGCCACGGCATGATGAAACTCATGGGCCGGGAACGTGAGACCGGACAAGTCATGAACGGTGCAGTACCCGAAGCGCTGCAGCCGCTCCGTCATGTGACAGTGGACCGGCAGGAAACCGGTCATGGGGAATCCGTCAATCGCTTCGCCCAGGTACATGAGACCGCCGCATTCCGCGTAACAGGGCAGTCCGCTGGCAAGAATATCCCGCAGGACCTGTCGCATGAGGGTGTTTTCGCTCAGCTGCCGGGCAAACACTTCCGGAAAGCCGCCGCCCAGATACAGGCCGTCCAGCTTTTCGGGAAGCGCCGTGTCATGGATGGGGGAGAAGGGACAGAGGATCATGCCGCACCTTTGCAGGGCATCCAGATTGTCCGGGTAGTAAAAATGGAAGGCTTCGTCCATGGCGATTCCAAGGCGGAAGCCGGTATAATCGGGCAGCGGTTCCGGGGACACTTCGGGGAGGGGCTCCGCCTCGGCGGCCAGGGCCAGGAGGGCATTAAGGTCCAGCGTCTGTTCAGCATCCCGGACGGCGGAGGCAATCCGCGTGGCCAGGGCCTGTGTTTCCGCGGCGGGAACGAGGCCCAGATGGCGGGAGGGGAGGACCAGGTCCGTCTGTCTGTGCAGATACCCGACACAGGGCAGGCCGCAGTAGCGATCAATGGCCTCCCGGATGAGGGCGTAGTGCCGCTCACCGGAAACCCGGTTAACCAGGACACCGGCCACCTGGCTTGGGGTTTTCAGTTCACAGAAACCCCTGACCGTGGCAGCCACACTGGCCGCCCCGCCCGCAGCGTCCACCACCAGAACAGTCTTTGTCCGAACGGTGCGGGCAATGTCCCAGGTGGAGCAGGACAGGGAAAGGTCCAGTCCGTCATAATACCCCATGACGCCCTCAATGATGGCGATATCACCGGGGGCGGAGAGGACGCGGAACATCTGGCGGTCGGTCATGAGCCAGCGGTCCAGGTTATAGGACGGAACATGGCACACCGCCTGATGGAATTCCGGGTCGATATAGTCAGGGCCTACCTTGAAAGGCATGACCCGAAGGCCGCGGCGGGTCAGGGCAGCCATGACCAGCAGAGAGGCGGTTGTTTTGCCGCATCCGCTGCCGGTGCCGGCCAGGACAAGACGGTTCATGTGCGCACCCCCGGAATGCCGTACAAAAGGGCATTGACAATGGCGGAGGCCACCGTGCTGCCGCCCCGGCGGCCTTTTGATACGATGCAGGGAAGGCCGCTTTTAAGGAGCTGCTCCTTGGCCTCGACCACGTTGACAAATCCCACCGGCACGCCGATCACGGCCAGGTCATCGGTGAAACGGGACGATTCACGAAGACGGGTGAGCAGGGAGAGGAGGAACGTGGGGGCATTTCCGCAGACCAGGAGCATTGGACCGGGAACCGTGAGCGCGTGTTCCATGCTCAGCCATGCCCGGGTCTGTCCGGTCTGCCGGGCCTCCTTCGCTATCGTTTCATCTGCCATAAAGCAGAGTGCACGGGCATGGAGGCGTTCAAGGGCGCCCTTGTTGATCCCTGCCAGTGCCATGTTGGTATCCGTGATCACGGTGGCACCGTCCATGAGCAGTTGGCGCATGGAGGGAATAACGTCCGGGGTAAAGGTGAGGGTCTCGGCAAAACTGAAATCGGCGGTGGCGTGGATGACGCGCATGACGATGGGCCGGACTTCGTCCGGCAGCGGGACCTGCAGCTCAGAGGCAATGATTTCCATGCTGCGCTGTTCGATTTCCATGGGGGACATTACCATTCGACTCCTTCGCGTGCACGAAGCTGTTCGGTCAGGTAGGGATGCCGTACAGCTTCCATTCGGGTGATGTAATCCGCCCGGGCAAGAAAGCTTTCCGGGGCGGAGCGGCCGGTTGAGACGGTTTCGCCGAACCGGAGGGCAGTGTCAATCAGGCGGAGGGCAAGATCCTCCGGGACCATCCCCAGGGCGACGGCGTTGTTGAGTTCATCCAGGAGGATCATGTCCGGTTGGACCAGTTCGATGCGGTCCCGGATTTCCCCGGCGAAGGCTGTCTGGTCAAGCGCTGCCTGCCGGCGCTCCTCATCTGTCATCCGGAAGGTAAATCCGGAGAGAGGCGGGGCGGACATCATGGTGGCGCCGGGGAACCGGCCAAGGGCAGTGAGCTCACCGGAGTTGCCCTTTTTGAGAAACTGGGCAACCAGGACGGTCCGGTCATGGCCGAGAAACCGGAGGGCCATGCCCATGCCGGCAGTTGTTTTCCCCTTCCCGTTTCCGGTGTAGATGTGCAGTTTATGAATCATGGAATCCTCCGAGTACCTGTCCGGCACTGTCCAGCATCAGGATATCGACGTGAACCTGGTCGTGGGTCCGGGCCCGGGCATAACTGGCCGCCGCCTTTGAAAGGTGGTCAAAGACAGCACAAAATTCGCTGTCAAGGAGTTGTGGAATGAGCCCGTCCAGGGTAACGGCACCTGCGACGGTTTCAAGGAGAAAACGGGGGGCACCCATCAGGGCCAGGTGGGCGATGAGGGTTTCCCGGCGTCCGTCGCCATACTGGCTGTGGGTCTGCATGCTGCCGCCGGCCACCTTGACCAGCTTGCCGGGCTGACCGGCCAGCAGCACACGGGAAAGACCCAGCTCTGCCGCGATATCCAGGGCGTCGCCGACGAAATTGCTGATCTGCACGCAGGGCAGATCCGGAGAGAGACACCGGAGAGCCTTTTCTCCCTGGCTGCCGAACACGAGGCCGATTCGGTCCGCGCCCTGCGCCCGGTGCATCTGCAGTTCAAGGCGTATCGTATCCACCATGGCAGCCTCACTCATGGGATGGACAATGCCGGTGGTGCCGAGGATGGAGAGGCCGCCCTCAATGCCCAGTCGGGGATTGAAGGTTTTCAGGGCCAAATTCGCGCCGCCGGTGATCCCGACAGTGACATCGGCCGCACGGCTGCCGAAAACGGACCGGACGGCTTTTTCAATCATCTGCCGGGGAACGGGGTTAATGGCCGCCTCCCCCGGGGGCAGTTTCAGCCCCGGCTTCGTCACGGTGCCAACCCCTTCACCGGCAATGAAACGGATCGCCCCGTCCTCATGATGCGGCCTGACCTCCGCCCAGACTTCGCAGCCGTCCGTGATATCCGGATCATCCCCGGCATCCTTGATGACGGCGCACCGGTAAAGACCGAGGGCGTGAATCTCCGGTGTATAAAGGGTATCGCCCAGGGTGAGGGTGACCTGCTCCGGCATTTCCCCTTCCATCTGCCACAGGCAGGAGGCCAGGGCGCAGGCAGTGGCACAGCTGCCGGTACTATATCCGTTTCGAAGCCGGGTCATATCTGTGCCTCCCCGGCCAGGGCCAGCGTGATGCCGTTACGGACGGTTTTTCCGGTGAGAAGGGTACCCCCGTGCAACGCGGCGGCCCGCTCACAGACATTGTCCACGCCGACGGTGGCCTCAACGAACGGAGAGGCGTGAAAAATGCCCGGCACCTTGGAAAGGGTTTCGGCATCCGAGGTGAGCAGGGGCAGCCGGTAGCGCTGGCAGAACGTGACAAAGGCGGGTTCCTCCTGCTTCCGGTCAATGGTGGCCAGTGCCCGGAGAGAGAGGAGGGAGACGCCGCAGTTATCAAGAAACTGGCGGACCGTGTTCTCGAACAGGGCAGGGTCTGTGCCGCGCCGGCATCCGGCGCCCAGCACCAGGGTGCGTGGTCGCAGCCAGAGGGTCACCGGGAACGGCGCCTTCAGTGTCCGCTCCGTAATGGCGACCCCCACCGGTGTCCCGGCAAGGGTGGCAGAGGCCACCGGTGCAATGGCGGCCGGGTTCTGAATGGCACAGTTTTCCCGGATGGCAAAGCTGTCAATGGCGGGAATCCCCCTGAGATCCGTGGCCGTGGTAATGACCGGATCTGCACCGGTTTTTTCGGCTAGCGCAAGAGTCAGGTCATTGGCCCCGCCGATGTGTCCGGAGAGGAGGGAAATGATGTGCCGGCCCAATTCATCCATGACCAGAACAGCCGGGTCCGTGGTCTTGCCCCGGATCAGCGGGGCAATGGCCCGTACGGCAATGCCGCAGGCGCCGATAAAGAGCAGCGCATCCGAACAGTCAAAGTGGGTCCGGGTCCATTCCATGACCGGAACGCCCCGGTCCACGGGAAAGTTCAGGACCTTTTCCCACTGCTGTCCGCGCTCGGTAAAGGCAATGGCCGCAATGTTCATTCTGTGGCCTCCCGGTATGCATGGGTGAATCCGGGGTCGTACAGTCTGGAACGCTCCCCGGGGCCGGAAAGGAAATCTCCCACCAGGACCAGGGCGGTTTTCCTGATATCGGCTGCCTTCTCCGGAAGGTCACTGAGGGTGCCCCGGATGACCCGTTCCTCCGGCCAGGAGGCCTTATACACGACGGCAGCCGGGGTGTCCGGCGGGTACCCGCCGGAAATGAGCTCATGGCACAGGTCCGGGAGCATGGCGATACTGAGAAAGAGCACCATGGTGGTCCGGTGCCGGGCAAGGGACCGGATCTGTTCCCTTTCCGGGACCGGTGTCCGACCGGCCATCCGGGAAATGATCACGGTCTGACTGACGGAGGGAAGGGTGTACTCAGCACGGAGAGCGGCCGCGGCGGCGCTCATGGAACTGACGCCGGGCACCACTTCATACGGAAGGCCGAGCCTGTCCAGAATCTCCATCTGTTCCCGAATGGCACCGTACAGGGATGGATCGCCGGTATGAAGCCGGACAATGGTCTCCCCGGGACAGGCCTGCATAGCATCTGTCACCTGTTCAAGGGTCATGGAGGCGCTGTTCAGGCAGGTGCAGGTGGGCGGACAGAGGGTAAGGAGCTCCGGATTGACCAGTGAGCCGGCATAGATGACCAGATCCGCCTTTGAAAGGAGGCGGGCGCCGCGAAGGGTGATCAGGTCGGGTGCGCCGGGACCGGCGCCGATAAAGTAAATCATGTCTGCCTCCGGGAATCAGGGATTGAGGGTGGCACTGAAAAGGGTGATGGGATTCTGCGCCCGGTAGAGGTGCAGGTGTCCGGCCGGTTCGATGCGGGTCACGGACAGCTGGATCATGTCCGGGTCCGTGAGCGGGGCGAACAGCTGGAGGAAGGTATGGATGCTTTCCGGGGTGACGGCAGTGGCGCAGAGGCGTATGGATTTGTCCATGGCCCGGAGGCAACGGACAATTGCCTCGGCCATGTCCCCGGTGCCGCCCAGGAAAACGCAGTCGGGCTTTTCCGGGACAGACAGGGTCCGGGGCGCCTCTCCCGGCACCACCGTGATGTTCTGCAGGTGAAAGTGGCGGATATTCTGATTCAGGATATCCAGCGCTTCCGGGTCATGCTCAAATGCGTAGACGTGGCCGTATGGACAGAGTCGGGCGCATTCGATGCTGACACTCCCGGTTCCCGCGCCGATGTCATACACCACAGAGTCCGGCTGCAGGTGCAGGGCGGCCAGGATCTGAATGCGGATGGTCTGCTTGGTCATGGGGGTACGGTTGCGAAGAAAGGCGGAATCCGGGAGCCCCGGCACGGGCATGGGGAGTGGGGCGGGATTCTCCACCAGCATCAGGCAAAGGGATGGGTACGCTTTGTCCGTGAGCGGCCCGATGACCTCATCCGGGCCGCCGAGACATTCGCCCACGGTCATAAGGAGACCGGTGAGACCGCCGGCGGCCAGCTGACCGGCCAGCCACGGGGGATTGTGCGTCCCATCCAGGAGAAACAGGGTGCGCCTGTGATGGCGGACGGTATGGGAGAGGACGGACAGTTTCATGTCCCGTCCGTGAACCGAGAGAATCGGGATGTCCTGCCAGGAAAGGCCCAGACGGGCACAAAGCAGCTGGACACTGGAGATGCCGGGGATGACCTGAAGGCGTTTCGGCCCAAAGCGCCGCTCAAGGACGGGGAGCAGGCTGTACAGCCCGGCGTCCCCGGACAAAAGGATGCCGATTCGCCGGTCTGAATTTGACTCGATTTCCGTAAACGCCGATTCAAAGGGATAGAGATTCCGGCACTTTGCCGGATCATCTGTCAGGGGGCGCAGCCGGTCCGCGCAGTAAATGAGGTCACATTCGGCAATGGCCTGCCGGGCCTGTCCGGTCAGGAACAGATCTGGTCCCGGTCCGACGCTGATGACGTTAATCAAGTTCATGGATGGTCCTCCAAACCGGGATACCGGCCTCGGCAGCTTTTTGCAGAAGCCGCCCGTTTGCCTGATTCATCCGGCGCACGGGAGCCCCGGCATCCAGGGCGGCGCGGCAGCGAAGAAGGCCCTCGGCAGCCCTGTTAAAAACCGTCTCTGAAATGGGCTCAAAGGCCGGTGCGGAATAAACCTGCGCGGCCAATGCACAGGCGGTGCCGTATTCCAGATCGTGTTCAAACAGGATACCGGCGGAAAAGGGAATCCGTTTTCGGGCCAGTGCCCGGTAAAAGGGAATCCCGTATCCGCCGCCGCCGATGACAAAGATCTCCGGAGTGCCCGGTGCCCGGCCGAGTTCAATACTTCCCGAGGCGGCCAGATAGGTTCCCTCACGGATGTCATAGAGGCTGGTAATGGTGCTTTGGTTAAAAACTTCCTCCGGTGGACCGTAGCGCCAGACGCAGTTGTCCCGGATGCACATGACCATATCTGAAATCTTCTCGGCCAGATCGATTTCATGCAGGGAAAGAACAATGGTCAGCTGCCGCTGGTGCGCCTCCTCCAGGAGAATATCCAGAAGTTCAATCTTGTGCCGGATATCCAGGTAGGAAGTGGGTTCATCCAGAATGAGGATGTTCGGTTCCTGTGCCAGGGCCCGGGCCAGGAGGACCCGCTGACGTTGTCCGTCGCTGATCTCAAGGAAATCCAGGTCGGCCAGCTCCCCGGCGTGGACGCGTTCAAGGGTCTCATGGACAATGTGGCGGTCTGTTTCTGTCAAGCGGCCAAAGCGACCGGTATAGGGATAGCGGCCCATGGCCGCGACCTCAAAGCAGGTCATCATGTCAGGCCTGACCCGGTCGGTGAGGAGCAGGGACATTTCCCTGGCCAGAACTCGGCCGGGCATGGCGGAAAGAGGACGGCCGCTAATCATGACCGTTCCGGCAAGGGCTGACAGCTGCCCGGAGATGGTTTTGAGAATCGTGCTTTTCCCGGCGCCGTTGGGACCGATGAGGGTCAGAATGGAACCTTTTCTGAGGCTGAACGAGATATCCCGGACCACCGGATGCCCGCTGTATCCGGCGGAGAGAGCCTGAACGGAAAAGAAAATCGGGTCAGTCATTTTCCCGCCTCCTCTGCCGCCTGATCATGAGACCGATGACCACGGGTGCGCCAAACAGGGCAGTGACGGAGCTGATAGCCAGCTCTGACGGGGCAAAGGCCGTCCGGGCGATGAGATCACAGAGGAGACAGAATACGCTGCCGGACAGGAAGGAGGCCGGAATGATGATGATGGGCCGGGAGGTGCCAAAGAGCAGCCGGGCCATGTGGGGTACCGCCACGCCCACAAAGGAAACGGGACCGGCAATGGCGGTGACACTGGCGGAGAGGAGGCTGGAGAGGGTGATCAGGAGAAGACGGAACGCCCGGACATTGACGCCCATGCTTCGGGCGTAGTTTTCCCCCAGCAGACAGGCGGAGATGGGCTTTGACAGGAGAAATGCCCCGATGGACGCCGGGAGAATGATAAACAATACCGGGCGGAGATTCTCAAAGGTGATGGCAGAAAAGCTGCCCATGTTCCAGCTGTGCAGATTGATGACATCCGCCTCATCCGCAAAGGTAACGAGGAAATCGGTGACTGAGGTGCAGATATTGCCCACCATGATACCCACCACCAGCAGGGTGGACATGGAGCGGACGCGCCGGGCAAAGAGGAGGACCAGACCGGTTACCAGCAGGGAGCCGGCAAAGGCGGCCACCATAAGGCAGATGAAGGGAGCGGCGGAAAAGAACCGAAGAAGGAAGAGAAGGGTGATACAGACCAGAAGCCGGGCGCCACTGGAGATGCCAAGTACATAGGGGCCTGCAATGGGGTTGCGGAAAAAGGTATGAAGGAGGAAGCCGGAAAGGCCCAGGGCACCACCCAGAACGGCGGCCCCCAGAACCCGGGGCAGCCGGATACGGAGGATAATGCTGGCGGACCGTGCATCCCCGGCGGCGCCGGTCAGGATGCGGAATATGTCCCCGGGGGGAATGGACACGCTGCCAATGCCAAGAGAGAGCGCCAGCAAAAGGAGGAGGGCGGAGATGAGCAGCGCGAACATCAGCGGAATACGGATCTTTTTCATGCCTGTACCTGTCATTGGCAGTGGGAGAAAACAGAAAAACCATCATTCCCGGAATGATGGCAAGGCAGATAAAACGGCCAGGGCCGCCTCTTTGTGACTGTCCTTCTCCCCTGCCCAAGAACTCCATGTCAATCGCGAACAGGGCAGGTCTCCTGGCTGAGAATGCGGCACTGGCCCCGGACATCCCTTCTCGGCTTCGCCAATGGGCTCCATGTCCGGATCATTCATCACAGTAATGGCTGTTGCACCGGTCTTGCACCGGTTTCCCTTTTCATCCGGCCCGTTCAGAAACTGAACCGCCGGACACCCTGTCTGTGTATGTAATTTTGTGCTGATTCTATCATACGGAGCTGGCGGCGTCAATCGCCGGCAAATGACGGGTTGAAAAAGAGCGGCTCAGCAGATACAATGAGTGGGCATTGAATCCGGGCATGGCAAATGACCGGAGATATGAACGAAAGATAAGGGAAGCATCCGGACGGAACCGTCCCGGGCTGAGAACGGAGGAGCAGGGGGAACGTATGGAAACACAGGCGGTGCTTGCCGCGTATATTGAGGCGGTCATGCCGGAACAGGAGCAGTTCATCCGGCAGCGGGCTCTCCGAAAAGCGGAATCCATCACGGCGGCCATGCGACCCGGGGATGCACAGGACTATCTTGAGAGTCAGGCGTTCCAGAATCTGGTCAGCCATCTGATGCGGACGGACCGGGTGTATCAGGGAATGCGGCACGGGGAACTCCTCCTTGACCGGTATCGGGAGGAGCTGGACCGGCTCACGCCCCTGATTGTCTCGGAACTGGAGGCGGGAAATCCCATAGACCTTGAGTTTCTCCGCTCCGTCAGCCGCAGCCGCGTGCCGCTTTCCGCGGCGCGAAAGGCCCGGCAGCGGATGGCCACTGGTGCGCCTGCGAGCCTGATGGAACGGCATATGGCCCGGTGGGTTCAGGAGACGGAATGGAAGACGGAACAGTATCTGAGAGCCGGGGAACTGCGTGAGCTGGTGGGAAAAGAGAATACGTCGGAGCAGGTGGTCACCTGCCTGATGGAGACCCGGTTCAGGCGGGGAATTTCTGCTGAGACGCTGGACCTTGCCTGCGGCGAAGCGGTCAGGGCTCGCATTCGGAGGGAGATTCACAGGCGTTATCCGGAGCTTTCAAAGTGCCAGCGGGTGCTTTTGCCCGGCGGGGAAACGGTGCAGACGACGCTGGACCGGGACATTGTCCGGGCGGAGAAGATGCTGGTGGATCGGACCCGAAAGCGGTTTTCATCCGGAAGGATTCGAAAGCTTCTTTCGGCCAATGCCTCCCTCCGGGAGCTGCAGCGGGTATGGGATACTGACCGGAACAGCCAGAAGGCCCTCCGGCATGCGCTCCTCAACGCGGTGCCGGAACACTACCGGGATCTGTACCCACTTGCCAGGGAGATGCACCGGCGCTTTGTGCTGCACCTGGGACCGACCAATTCCGGAAAGACCCATGAGAGCGTTCTGCGCCTGCACAGCGCCCGCTGCGGCATCTATCTGGGGCCTCTCCGTCTCCTGGCAGCGGAGCAGTTTGAAACCCTCAATCTGGCCGGAGTGCCGTGCTCGCTGGTGACCGGCGAAGAGCAGATCCGGGTGGAGGGCAGCTATGTGCAGTCCTCCACGGTGGAAATGGCGGACCTTGGCCGCCACTACGACGTGGCAGTGATTGATGAGGGCCAGATGATTACGGACCGGGACCGGGGCGGGGCATGGACGGATGCCATTCTCGGTCTTTGCGCGGATGAAATTCACGTGTGCGCCTCTCCGGACGCGGAGCAGCTGCTGACCCGGATCATTACGGACTGCGGGGATGAACTGACCATTGTCCGCCATGAGCGAATGACCCCGCTGGTGGTGGAGAAAGAGGGATTCCGGTTTCCGGAGTCCGTGCGGACGGGGGATGCCCTGATTGTCTTTTCCAAGGCCCGGGTGCATGCGGTGGCGGCGGAACTGAAGAGCCTTGGTTACCGGGTTTCTCTGATCTACGGCGCCCTTCCGCCGGATGTGCGACGGGATCAGGCGGAGCGGTTCCATCTGGGGGAAACGGATGTGGTGGTGTCGACGGATGCCATTGCCATGGGAATGAATCTGCCCATTGAACGCGTCGTGTTCCTGGAATCGGAGAAGTACGACGGGGATATTACCAGGCCGCTGAATACCTCCGAGATCCGGCAGATTGCCGGCCGGGCGGGCCGGTATGGCATCTATGATGTGGGCTATGTCAACGCCTTCGGGTTCAAGGGGATGATTGCCCAGGCACTGGGGCGCTCCTTCTATCCGTTGACCGAGGCGGTCATCCGGTTTCCGGATTCGCTTCTTGGCATTCCGCTGCCGCTGACGCAGATTATCAACCGGTGGCTGGCCATGAAGGACAGGGACTGCTTTACCAAGGCATCCACTGTGCGCATGGCACAGCTGGCGGCCATGCTGGAAAACCGGAATACGGACAAAATGCTCCTGTACCGGTTTCTCTGTATTCCGTTTGATGAAACCGATCCGGATCTGCTGGCCCGCTGGCGGAGGATGTACCATGCCGAAACCGTTCATGAACATGTGGAAGTGGTGGCGGAACTGCCGGGGTATGTGAACCCGGAGGAATGCACCATTGAGATGCTGGACCGGCTGGAGGCGGATTACAGACGGTGTGATCTCTACTATAATTATGCACGCGTCTTCCTTCCGAATCCCGAACCGATACTGGAGGAGATCGGGAGCCGGAAATCCCTGATCTCCAAGGGAATCATTCACATCCTCTCCACGCAGAAACTGCAGGCCAGATCCTGCGAATTCTGTCATACCCGACTGCCGTGGAACTGGCCATACCGCGTTTGCGACAGCTGTTACCGGCGACATCAGGGGAACCGGACACGGGGCGGACCAATGCCGGACCAGGACGATTTTTTTGAATGAGCCGGAAGGAACGTGTGTAACAGAATAATCTAATAAAGTTGCAGGAAACCGGAGGCTATTCGTAAAAACTGTAGAGGAAGGAGAAATAGTGTGAACAGAGAGCTGTTTGAGAAATACATCAGAGAATCTGAACCAAGCAGGCGGGACAAGGGGTATGCATGGCATACGGCCATTGGCCTTCAGGCAGTGGATGGGCTGAAAACGTCTGAATATCTGCTGAGGACAGCAGTTCGCAGCATTGAGGGTGAGATATCCTTTGAGGAAGCGAATGCCCTCCTGCAGACGTATTACGAGGAGCATCCATCCCGCGACAGGGATGACCGTACCGAGGAGGCGGATAAGGTTTCTGCCAGAATCGCCGCGCTTCTTTCGGAAAAGGCCTTCAGTTTTACGCCGAACGAGTATCTGTCCATCCACAGAAAGCTGTTTACCGGCATCTATCCTCATGCTGGCCGCATCCGTGACTACAACATCACGAAGAAGGAATGGGTACTGAATGGCGACACTGTCCTCTATGGAAGTGCCACGGAGCTTCGGGCAACACTGGAATATGACCTCTCAGAAGAGAAGAAATATCCATACAGGTATGTCTCGATGGAGGAGATTATCCATCATCTTGCCGTTTTCATTTCGAGGCTGTGGCAGATCCATGTCTTCGAAGAAGGCAATACCAGAACAACAGCGGTGTTTTTTATCCGATATCTGCGTACCCTCGGCTTTGATGTGACTAACGATATTTTTGCAGAGAATGCCTGGTATTTCCGTAATTCCCTTGTCCGCGCAAACTATAATGACCTGAAAAACGGTATTCGTGAGACAACGGAATATCTGGAGCTGTTTCTGAGAAATCTTCTGTTGGGAGAGGATCATCCGCTTCATAACCGAACTTTGCATATCAGCGGCACCTTTAAGTTTTGTGAAAAAGTGAACATAGAGGAACAAAAAGCGAACATTGAAAGAGTAAAAGCGAACATTGAAGTTTCTTTCACGGCGAGGACAGCCTCTCATGCATGCAGGCTGCTGGAGGAGTTTGGCTTTCAGACGATCTTCGGAAGGTCGGATGTTCAGACAGTTCTTGGCCTGAAACCGACAAGAGGCACAGCGCTGCTGAAGGAGATGAGGGAGAAAGGATTCATCGAACCGGTCGCCGGTTTCGGAAAAGGAAAGTACAGGTTCAAACAGCGGCAGGGGTGAGGCGATGGCTCATCCTCCCTGTTCGCTGTGAATACGAGGAAAACAGGCAGGTGGAAAGAACATTGAATACTCGAATCATGAAAGTTCCGCGCATTTTTCTTCATGGCGGGGATTACAACCCCGATCAGTGGCTGGACCGGCCGGATGTGCTTCGTGAAGATATCCGGCTGATGCATCTGGCAGGCATTAATGCGGTTTCGGTGGGAATCTTTGCCTGGGCGCGACTGGAGCCCGAAGAGGGACGGTATGACTTTGCCTGGCTGGATGAGATTGTGGACCGGCTGAGGGAAAACGGCATTGGCATTGTCCTGGCCACGCCATCGGGGGCGCGTCCGGCCTGGATGGCACAGCGCTATCCGGAAGTCCTCAGGTGCAATGAGCGCTTTGAGCGGATGCACTTCGGTGAGCGGCACAATCACTGCCTGACCTCTCCGGTGTACCGGGAAAAGGTCCGGCAGATGGATACGGAACTGGCCCGGCACTATGCCGGACGCAGCCCTGTTCTCCTGTGGCATATTGGCAATGAGTTCGGTGGGGACTGCCGCTGTCCCCTCTGTACACAGGCGTTCCGGGAATGGCTGATGGACAAGTACGGGACCCTGGAGGAACTCAACAGGCGCTGGTGGACCGGCTTCTGGTCTCAGCGGTACACGGAATGGAGCCAGATTGAACCGCCTTCCCCGATGGGAGAGGTCAGCAATCCCTCCATGCAGCTGGACTGGCGGCGCTTTGAAACCTGTCAGTGCGCCTCCTTTATCCGCATGGAACGGGAGGCGGTTCAGGCGGTGATGCCGGAGGTTCCCGTGACCACGAATCTGATGGAGCGCTTCAGCGACTATGACTATTTCACCCTTGCCCGGGAAATCGATGTGGTGTCCTGGGACAGCTATCCCACCTGGGGGAGCGGGGATGACCTGGCCCTGGCGGCCAATGTGGCCATGCAGCATGACCTGATGCGGTCCCTGAAGCGGAAGCCCTTTTTCCTGATGGAATCGACCCCCTCACTGGTCAACTGGAAACCGCACAACAAGCTGAAGCGGCCCGGCATGCACCTTTTGTCCTCCATGCAGGCCGTTGCCCATGGCAGCCAGAGTGTCATGATGTTTCAGTGGCGCAAGGGGCGCGGAGGCTCCGAGGCGTTCCACGGGGCGGTGGTCAGCCATGACGGAAGAAGCGATACCCGGGTTTTCCGGGATGTGGCGGAGGTGGGGCAGGTACTCACAAATATCCAGCCGGTCCTGGATGCCCGGAATCAGGCGCAGGTCCTGATCCTGTTTGATTACGAAAATCTCTGGGCCCTTGAAAAGGTCCAGGCGGCCCAGATGGGGAACATGCGCTATATCGATACGGTGCTCCTGTTTTACCGGAGTCTCTGGGAACGGGGAATTGCGGTGGACTTTGCCGATATGGAAAATGCCTGCCCGGAAAAGTACCGGGTGGTCATTGCGCCCATGCTCTTCATGTTCCGGGGCGGAATCGAGGAAAAGCTGCGGCGGTTTACGGAGCAGGGCGGAACCCTGGTGACCACGTTCTTCTCGGGGATCGTGGATGCGGACCATCTGACGTTCCTGGGAGATGCGCCCCACGGGCTGACGGAGGTCTTGGGCCTTCGTGCCGAGGAGACAGATGCCCTTTACCCGGGGGAAACCAATGAGCTGGTCCTGGACGGGCAGCGCCTTTGCCTCCGGGAGCTGTGTGAACTGCCCCGGGAGGTCACGGCGGAGGTTGTGGGGCGCTATGGACGCGACTTTTATGCGGGGCTGCCGGCTCTGACCCGAAATGCCTGTGGGCTTGGGACAGCCTGGTATCTGGCTGGAAAACCGGATCAGGAGGGCGTTGATGCGGTGATGGACCGGATCCTGGCGGAAACGGATCTGCCCCGGGCAGATGCGGGGGTGGAACACCGGACAGGGGTGGTGGTCACGGTACGGGGCGACTATCTCTTCGTGCAGAATTACAGCGGAGAGCCGCAGCAGGTAAGGATAAACGGGCCTATGTGGGATCTTGTCGGGCAGAGAACGGTGGAGGGCGAATGCCGGATGCCGGCAAACGGAATCATGATTCTGAAAGAGGAAAGGGGATAAAAATGCGTTTCAGTCAGGATGGAAATGCACTGGTGTGCAGGCGTCAGGGAGAATTGCTTCGGATTGAACCGTGGGGCAGGGATGCACTGCGCATTCGCGCAACCATGTATCCGGATTTTACCGGGGAGGAATGGGCTCTGACGGAAAGACCGGAGCCGGTTTCAGCGGAGATTGTGTTCAGCGAGGAAATGCTGCGGGAAGGGGACGGTACGACTCGAGCGTATCCTCTGGCGACCATTACAAACGGCCGGATTCGGGCAACGGTGAACCATGGCGGGGTACTGACCCTGTACCGGGATGACTGGATGATCCTGAGGGAACATTTCCGGAATTACAGCGGGAGCATTACGAAGGAAAGTCACTGTCTCAAGGTGGTGAACAGGGAGTGGACGCCCTATACAGGCGGGGATTACCGCCTGACCGTCCGGTTTGAGCCCAATGACGGGGAAAAACTGTACGGCATGGGCCAGTATCAGCAGCCGTACATGGATCTGAAGGGGTGTACGCTGGAACTGGCACAGAAAAACAGCCAGACCACGGTGCCGTTCCTTATTTCAAGCCTTGGATACGGGATGCTCTGGAACAATCCGGCCGTGGGGGAGGTTTCCTTTTCAAAGAACCTCACCCAGTGGACAGCCGCCTGCTGCAGGGACATGGATTACTGGGTAGCGGTGGCGGAGGATCCCAAAGAGCTCCTGTACAGGTACACGGCGGTAACCGGCCGTGCACCCATGATGCCGGAGGAGATGATGGGGTTCTGGCAGTGCAAGCTGCGCTACCGGACACAGGAGGAAGTGCTGCAGGTGGCAAGGCGCTACCAGGAGCTGGGTATAAAGCTGGATGTCATCATCATCGACTTCTTCCACTGGACCCTGCAGGGGGACTGGAAGTTTGATTCCCGGTACTGGCCGGATCCCCGGGCGATGGTGGAGGAACTGCACCGGATGGGCATCCGGGTCCTGGTTTCCGTCTGGCCCAGTGTGGACCGGCGCAGTGAGAACTTTGAGGAGATGGTGGACCGCGGTCTGCTGATGCGGACGGAACGCGGCGCCATGCAGACGTATGACTATCAGGGGGACTGCGTGGAGATCGACCCGTTCAATCCGGAAACCCGGGAATACGTCTGGGAAAAGTGCCGCGAGCATTACTACGCTCTTGGCATTGACGGGTTCTGGCTGGACAATTCGGAGCCGGATCTGACCAAATACGATTTTGACAACTTCCGGTATTATGCGGGTCCCGCTCTGCGCTGCTCCAACATCTATCCCCAGATGTACAGCCGTACCTTTGATGATCCCATGCGGGCACTGGGCGTGCAGCCGGTCAACCTGCTCCGCTCCGGCTGGGCGGGCAGTCAGAAATACGGGAATGTGCTGTGGAGCGGGGATGTGCCCTCTACCTGGGAGTCCATGCGTGACCAGCTTCAGGCAGGCCTCAACATGGGCCTGGCGGGCATCCCCTGGTGGAACACGGACATTGGCGGCTTTATGGAGGGAAACGTGTTTGACCCGGATTTCAGGGAGCTGCTGGTGCGCTGGTACGAATGGGCGGTTTTCCAGCCGGTTATGCGCCTGCACGGCGACCGGGAACCGTTCACCATTCCACCTCTGGATGAACGTACCATGGGCGGCGGATATCTGCATACCGGTCAGGACAATGAGATGTGGTCCTACGGGGAAGAAATCTACGCGATCATGCGGGATCACTATGAGCTGCGGCAGAAAATGAGACCGTATATCCGCCGGATCTATGAAGAGGCACACACCAGCGGATCTCCTCTGATGCGGGCCATGTTCTATGAATTCCCGGAGGACCCGATCTGCTGGGACCTTGCCGATCAGTACATGTTCGGGCCGGATTATCTGGTGGCGCCGGTCATGACCGCCGGAGCCCGGGAACGGCCGGTGTATCTGCCGGTTGGAACCTGGCGGGACATCCGGACGGGGATGGTTCTCTCCGGTGGCGACTACTTTCAGGCAGATGCACCGATTGAAAGCATTCCGGTCTTTGAACGGGTACGGGAATGATCCTTTCTCTGAAAGCCGACCGGGATACGCCGGAAGGCAGGAAACAGTTCGTGAACGGAAAAACTGAACAATGACGTCAAAAATTTTTCGGAAAAATTGACAAATCGTCTGACCGCGTTTATAATGACACCAGTTTCCGTCATCAGCAGCTGTAAAGCTGGTGAAATATTTTAGAAGAGGTGTATTCCTATGAAAAAGCTTCTCGTGTTTGCTCTGGTCGCCGTGATGGCACTGGGCCTGGCAGTCTCTGCTTCTGCACAGACTTACAAAGTGGGCGTTTCCATTTATCAGTTCACTGATAACTTCATGACGCTCTATCGGAACGAGATCGAGAATTATTTCAAGACGCTCGAGACCGATGATGTGAAGTTTGAGATCACCATGGCTGATGGCAAGAACGACATGGCCGAGCAGACCAACCAGATCCAGAACTTCATTACCCAGGGAATGGACGTTATCATTCTCAACCTCGTGCAGACCTCTTCCGCTGATGCGGTCATCGATCAGGTTGTTGCAGCCGGCATCCCGCTGGTTCTGATCAACCGTGAGCCGCTGGCCTATGACAAAGACGGCAATACGCTGGACGAAGCATACGAAGGCATCCTGAACAATGCGCAGGTTTGCTATGTCGGTGCTGATGCCCGTCAGTCCGGTACCTTCCAGGGCGAAATGGGTGCCGAGCTCGATAACAAGGGCGACATCAATGGCGACGGCAAGGTTTCCTACATCATGATCGAAGGCGATCCCGAGAACATCGACGCGCAGTATCGTACCGAGTTCTCCGTCAAGGCTCTCAAGGATGCCGGCATCGAAGTCGAGTGCCTCGATGACCAGGTTGGTAACTGGGATCAGACCAAGGGCCAGGAGCTCTGCGCCAACGCGCTGAACATCTATGGCGACAAGGTCGAGGTTGTGTTCTGCAACAACGACGCCATGGCTCTGGGCGCTGCCACTGCTATCCAGACCGCCGGCCGCAAGGTTGGCGAGGACATCTATCTCCTCGGTGTTGACGCTCTTGAAGAAGCTGTCCAGCTCGTCAAGGACGGCGAGATGACCGGTACCGTTCTGAACGACCATATCGGCCAGTCTCATGCAGCAGTTGACGTTGCCGTCAAGCTCCTCAAAGGCGAAGAAATCCAGAACTACTACTGGGTCGACTATGTCAAGGTCAACAAGGCCTATGTCGACGCTCAGTAAGACGGTTTTCTGACGCAAAATCACATGAAATGAAAGGTGGGTGGGTTCTTGTGGCCCACCCATCTTTGCCTATTACAGTCGGTTTTGACGGGGAGGAACGGTTTGTACTCTGCCGGGAACACTGTATACGGGAAGATGGAAAGGAGGGCATGCTGCAATGTCTGAATACGTTCTGGAAATGATCGATGTCTGCAAATCTTTTCCTGGCGTAAAAGCACTGGATCATGCGCAATTGAAACTTCGCCCTGGCAGAGTTCATGCTCTCATGGGTGAAAACGGAGCCGGCAAATCCACTCTGATGAAGTGTATGTTCGGCATTTACAAGATGGATTACGGTCAGATCATGATTGATGGCCAGCAGGTGACGGTCAGCGACCCGATGGATGCACTGAAAAAGGGGATTGCCATGGTGCATCAGGAGCTGCAGCCGATTCCCGCACGGACGGTGGGTGAGAATATTTTCCTCGGCCGTTATCCGATGAAAAAGGTCCTCGGATTCATTCCGGTGATTGATCACAAGAAGATGTACGAGGATACCGCCGGACTGCTGAAAAAAGTCCGGATGAACTTTGATCCCAGGCAGAAAGTCGGCGAACTGAGTGTTTCTCAGATGCAGTCGGTTGAAATTGCCAAGGCAGTTTCGGCAAACTGCCGCGTCCTGATTCTCGACGAACCGACCTCCTCTCTGACGGCCAATGAGGTGGAGGCGCTTTTCCGGATTATTGAGGACCTGAAGGCGGAAAATGTGGCCATTGTCTACATTTCGCACAAAATGGACGAGATTCTTCGCATTTCCGACGATGTGACCATCATGCGTGATGGCTGCTATATCGGAACGTGGGAGGCCAGGGAGCTGACGACGGATAAGATCATTACCCAGATGGTCGGACGTGAGCTGACCAATCTGTATCCGACCAGAGAAAATGTGCCGGGAGAAGTGGTGTTTGAGGTGAAGAACTTTACCTCCATCAATCCGCGTTCTTTCCGGAATGTCAGTTTTACGCTTCGCAAGGGCGAGATTCTCGGCGTGGGCGGACTGGTCGGCGCACAGCGGACGGAACTGATGGAAGGCCTGTTCGGTATCCGTTCCCATACGACCGGCAATATCTATTACAAAGGCAAGGAACTTCGGATTAACCGTCCGAAGGATGCCATCGACCAGGGCATTGCCATGCTGACAGAGGATCGGCGCGGCAGCGGAATCATGGGCGTTCTCAGTGTGGCTGACAACATTTCCATTTCCTCCCTCAGCAAATATCTTGACTACGGCTTCGCCATTAACAGCGGGAAGGTCGAGCAGCTTGTCAAGGACAATGTTGAGAAGATGAACATCAAGACACCTTCCTCCAAAACGCAGATTAAATCGCTTTCCGGTGGAAATCAGCAGAAAGTACTGGTAGGCAGATGGCTTGCAAACAATCCGGATGTTCTGATTCTGGATGAACCGACGCGTGGTATTGACGTCGGTGCTAAATATGAAATTTACTGCATCATTGCGGATCTGGCCAAAGAGGGAAAGAGTATTATCATGATCAGTTCTGAAATGAGTGAGCTGATTGGTATGTCGGATCGGGTCATGGTCATGTGCGATGGCCGCGTAACCGGTTTCATTGATGGTCAGGACGCATCGCAGGAAAATATCATGGCGCTTGCAACACAGTTTGAATAAAGGGAGGAAGAGTCATGCAAAACAGTGCTTCGAAAGACAACATCGGCAAGAGAATCATGAAGACGATTACGGGCAATCCGATTGTCTTCCTGCTGATTGTCGCGGCGATCGTTGTCGGATGTCTCAAAGATAATTTCTTTTCCTGGGCAAACCTCACCAACCTGATCAGCAACACGGCTGTCCGTTTCCTGATTGCTCTGGGCGTTTCCGGCTGTCTGATTACCAAAGGAACGGACCTTTCCGCCGGACGTCAGGTCGGTTTTGCGGCGGTTATCGCCGGCATTTTGTGCCAGCGCGGTGATTACAACGGCCGACTCTGGAAATGGGTTCCCGAGATGAACATTTTCCTGGTCTTCCTCATTGTCATCGCCCTTGGCCTGATCTGGGGCCTGATCAACGGCCTGATTGTCACCAAGCTTCACGTGCCGCCCTTTATCGCAACCCTGGGCACGCAGACGATTATCTACGGTATCTCGCTGGTCATCTCTGACGCACAGCCCATCGGTGGTTTCCAGAAGATCTACACGACACTGATCAACGGACGTATCGGCAACACGAGAGGCTTCCATCTTCCGTATCTGTTCATTGTCGCCCTTGTCTTTGGACTGATTTTCTGGTTTATCTACAACAAGATGCGCCACGGCAAGTACATGTACGCCATCGGCGGCAATGATGTTGCGGCTGAGGTTTCCGGCGTCAATACCACAAGGACGCTGATCCGCATTTACGCAACAGCAGGCATTATGTATGCCATTGCCGGCTATCTGCTGGCGGCAAAATCCGGCGGCGCCTCCGCTTCCATGGGACAGGGCTATGAGCTTGAGGCCATCGCGGGCTGCACCATCGGCGGCGTTTCCACTACAGGCGGTATCGGAACGGTTCCCGGCATCCTGGTCGGTGTTCTCGTGTTCGAGCTGCTGAAGATCATTCTGCAGTTCCTGGGTGTCAACCCGTACTACAACTATGTGGTGCAGGGCCTGGTCATTGTTCTGGCCGTCTCACTTGACATTCGGAAGTACATCGCCAAGAAGTAATGCCGGAAACAGAGAAAACGCTTGAGGAGCGTGAACGGGCAGTTGAAGCCCGAGAACGGGAACTGGAGGAGCGGGAAAAGCAGCTGGATGCGTTTTCAAGGCAGGTCCACCGAAAAAAGACGGAATGGTATGAGCATGTGAATCTGAGTGTGGGCCAGATGAATATCGTTGTCCGTGTCGTGTATCTCCTGCTTGCTCTGACCTTTGTTTTGATCGTTCTTGAGGCAACCGGGATATTCAAGCTGTAACTGCAGAAAAAGAAGCAATATTTCTGTGTGCCATGTCCGGCAGAGACTGGATCTGCCGGATGTGGTACCATGACTGAATTGAGTGCAGGAGGG
>JAFUBF010000494.1 GCA_017460325.1 Clostridia bacterium
GCTGTGGGACAAGGTTCGTTATAACGGTAAGGAATGCTTTATCAGTGGCTGAAGAACCACCGGGTCTTTTGCTCTGGCTGAACTGAGTGGGAAAAAGGTTACGAATTCTGTATTATACAAGAAACTCAAACTGCTGGAAAAAGCAGACCATTATTTAACCGAAAGGAGAATACGGGGAGACGGGGAAAACGGTTAAACGCAATTCCTCCCCGCCCTAATGAGGACGGGGTCTCCTTGCTAACGATGATGACAATTCAGGAAAGAGATAAAAAGTATGTCGCCGGGACTTATAACCGGTTTCCGGTAGAAATTGTCAGCGGCAGCGGTTCCCTCGTGTATGACACGGACGGAAAGCGCTACATCGACCTGGGATCCGGCATCGGCGTCACCGCCTTTGGTGTTGCAGATCCCCTCTGGCAGCAGGCGATTACCAGGCAGATCGGCCTCGTTCAGCATATGTCCAATCTTTACTACACCCAGCCCTGTGTCGATCTGGCAGAGATGCTCTGCAGCCGGACCGGCATGAGCAAGGTCTTTTTCTCCAACTCCGGCGCAGAATCCAATGAGTGTGCCATCAAGGTTGCCAGAAAGTATCAGGCGGAGCACAAAGGTCCGGACTGTACCACCATTGTCACGCTGAAAAACAGCTTCCACGGCCGGACACTGACCACCCTGGCCGCCACGGGTCAGGACCACTACCATGAGCTCTTCACGCCTCTGACTCCCGGTTTCCTTTCCGTGGAATCGGACCAGATCCCGAATCTTCCGGACCCCTCCAAAGTAGCCGCCATCCTGATCGAGTGCATTCAGGGTGAGGGCGGGGTCATCCCCCTGCCCCGGGAGACAGTCCGCCGGATTGCAGACTATGCCGCTGCCAACGATATTCTGCTGATGGTGGACGAAGTGCAGACCGGCAATGGCCGGACCGGTGCACTGTACGCCTATATGAACTACGGCATCAGCCCGGATGTCGTCTCCACCGCGAAAGGTCTGGCCGGTGGCCTGCCCCTGGGTGCTACCCTCCTCTCCGAGAAAGTGAGCGGTACCCTCGGTTTCGGAGATCACGGATCTACCTTCGGCGGAAACCCGGTTTCCTGTGCGGCAGCCCTTTCCATTCTCTCGCGGATCGACGATTCTCTTCTCGCCTCTGTCCGGGAAAAAGGACAGTACCTGATGGAAACCTTCGAACACGCTCCGGGCGTTGAAAGCGTCAGCGGCATGGGCCTCATGATCGGCATCAAGTGCAGCCGAAACGCCGGGGACATCGTGCGCGAAGCCCTCTCAAAGGGTGTCCTCTGCCTGACGGCCAAGGATCGGGTCCGTCTCCTTCCCGCTCTCAACATTCCCATGGACATTCTCCAGGAGGCAGCCGATATTCTGAAAGCATGCATCGCCGGCGCCTGATCAACCGACTGTTTCAGACCGTTCCCTTTGGGGACGGTCTTTTTGCAGGCAGCGCCAGCGGTCCAAAAACGCCGTCTCTTAATGTTCCCCTTTGTGTCAGAGACGTTAAAAATCGGGTAGGTGGCCCCATCTCATTTGAGACAGGGTCACCCACCCGATTTACTTTACCCCTGCGCAGTATCCCCATACCTGCAGAAGATCCACCATCCTGTAGATGCCGTTGACCTGTGTATAACTGAGATCGTTCCGGAAACTGTTCACCTGCTGTATCTTGGAATTCACATACTCCGAGTACTGGCCGTTTTTATCCAGAATGGTATCAATGATCCCCACATACATGGCCGCGCTGACAGAGCCGAAGGCAATCTGTTCTGTGGCATTGGCCAGTGAATTGTCCGTCCCGGCCATCCAGTTCTGCACCTCCTCAATCTCCGAGGTGTACTGGCTCTCTTTGTCCAGTTCCTGTGCAATCAGGCACAATAGCTCGCAGGACCGGTAGATCCCGTTTGCCAGCTGTGTCTCGGCATTGTCCGCGATATTGTCGCCCTCCCGGAGGGTATCCATGACTCCCTGAATCTGCGGCCAGTTCTGCCCGTCCGGATTCAGTGCGCCGGCGATCACCACCAGCATCTCCGCCATCCGGTACGCACCGTTCGCCTCCTGCTGATACACCGTTTCAGCGCTCTTATCCGTTTCTACCAGTGTATCCATCACCTGGCTGATGTTCTCGGTGTACTGCCCGTCCTTATCGGTGGCTTCGGCGATGACCTCCAGAAGCTCTACGGCGGTGTACAGCCCCACCACTGTCTGATGGTCATAGTCCTTCGCCTGTTGATCCCAATTTTCAAACTCCGTGTAGATGGTCTCAATCGTCCCCGATTCGCTCTCCGCCGCCGCGATCGAAACCGCAACCACGAAGCAGAGAATCAGTATCCATGCAATCCTTTTCATCTGTCTCCTCCGTCATGATCAGAATTCCCCGCCCTGAAAGTCGCATTATCCGGTTACCCTTCCGCCTTCCATCCAGGCAGGGTCAGAAGCCGTCATTTCCCGGTCTGTTTTTTGCTCAGTCCGAGCATTCTTGTCACCTGTCCGGCCGCCGCCCGGGCATCGCTCGGCCCATGCTTTCCGGAGGTTTCAAAGCAGAAATTCCCGACAAGTTCCGGACAGTAATCATATTCCTGCCCGGAGATGGCTGCCATGAGGTTGTATACGACCTGTCCCCACTTCTGATGGTAGTCAGAGGTCACCAGCGTCAGTGACCGGATCTGCTTTTCTCTCAGAATCCGGAACGTATAGACCGCATTCTCCACCGTCGTCATGGCCTGCTCATCAATAAAGATCCGTCCCGGATCAATGCCAAACTCGCTGATCAGGTACTCCCGCATCAGGCCCGCTTCAGTATGGTTTTTGGGGTTGTTCGACCCGGTCGCCCCGCCGGAGCAGACCAGAATCGCCGACGGAAAAGCCTGCGCCGCCACTGCTGCCGCGCGGCACCGGCCTTTCAGTTCATCCGTCATCCCCCCGTTCTGCAGCGCATAGCCAAGAACGACAAAGGCATGCATGTCACTGTCACTGACCCCCGTCTCCCGGAGACGCTCCACCGCCCCTTCCTCCTGGTCGAGGATCAGGCTGTAGGGGTTCAGATAGACCTTTTCCCAGTGCTCCGCCACAGCCCGGGCAATGACATAGTCCGCCTCCCGGATTCCCCGGATCACCTCCAGATCCCGCTGGATCTGCTCCACATCCTCCGGATCCGGCGACTCCACGGCCTGAACCAGATCCTCCACCAGGATACGAAACGCCTCCCGGCTCCGCTTCGGCATCCAGTACTCCTCGCACGATGCACTGAAGGCGATGCAAAGCAGCACCAGTACCACCGCAATTCCTTTTCTGACCATCTGACTTCTCCTTTCCGTCCTTCCACTCATCTGATCTTTCCCGCCCCGCGGGATGGGCTCAGTTCGGGGACTCCTCCGCTCCACCCTGTACCGTATCATCAGCGTTTCCCTCAAAATCCCTCCGGAAACTTCCTTTTCCTTCCGTGCCCGGCATGATATACTGTCCAAAGAGGTCACCTGTCCCATGATTCGGCATTGCACCCGGTCGCGTAAAGCCCTGCAGGGGGACCGCCTGCCTCATCAGATCACAGCCGGCCGGATACAGGCCCGGTGCTCTGCACCGGTTTGGCAAAGGATGTCTCATATCAGTCATACGGTGCCGAGAGCTAAAGCAACATTGAGGAGGAGACGATTCCGGATGAAGAAATCGGAAAATGTACAGCCCCCGGACCGGGTATACATTGCCATTGATCTCAAATCGTTCTATGCCAGTGTCGAATGTATCGACCGGAAGCTGGATCCCCTCAGTACCCATCTGGTGGTGGCTGACCCTGCGCGGACAGAGAAGACCATCTGTCTGGCCGTTTCCCCTTCCCTGAAAGCACTGGGCATTCCGGGGCGTCCAAGGCTGTTTGAGGTGGTGCAGCGGGTCAGGGAGATCAACCTGACACGCCTCCGCAGTGCCGCCAGAGCCGGCCTTCTTGAGAAGGACGAAAAAGGCGCCTTCCGCTTTTCCCGTTCCTCCCCGAGCGCCCCGGCCCTTGCTGCAGATCCCTCCCTTGAGCTGTCCTATATCGTCGCCCCGCCGCGAATGCGGCTATACGAGGAAATCAGTACAAAGATCTTCTCCATCTACCGCAAAAGTATCAGCCCGGAAGATATCCACGTCTACTCCATTGATGAGGTCTTCATGGACGTGACTTCCTACCTGAAAAGTTACGGCGTCACTGCACACGAACTCGCCATGCGCCTCATCCGGGAAGTCCTCGACGCCACCGGCATCACGGCCACCGCCGGCATCGGAACAAATCTGTATCTGGCCAAGGTGGCCATGGACATCGTGGCCAAACACGCCCCGGCAGATGCTCAGGGAGTCCGCATTGCCGAGCTGAACGAACAGACTTACCGGGAAATCCTGTGGTGTCACCGTCCCCTGACCGACTTCTGGCGCGTCGGGCGGGGCCTTGCCCGCCGTCTTGAATCGCTGCGCTGCTTCACCATGGGCGACGTGGCCCGTCTCAGCCTGACGGACGAGGAACGCCTTTACAAGGCCTTCGGCATCAACGCCGAACTGCTCATCGACCACGCCTGGGGCTGGGAACCTGTCGGAATGGAGCACATCCGGACCTACCGGCCGGAAAACAATTCCATCTCCACAGGCCAGGTCCTCCCCGAGCCCTATGACAGTAAAAAAGGTCGCCTGATTGTCCGTGAAATGACGGAGCTTCTTGTCCTGGATCTGGTCCGCCGGCAGGTCGTGACAAAGCAGATCACCCTGACGGTTAACTATGACCGCGAGAGCATCGCCCCCGCCGGATCCGGTTACATCGTCACCCGAACCGGCAAACCGTTTAACGGGAACGTGACGCCGGACCGGTACGGCCGGCCACACCCCGGACATGCGCACGGGACCGGGAATCTGGATCATTACACCAGCTCCACGCGTACCATTTCCCATGCCATGATGAACCTGTATGACCGGATCGTCGATCCGGATCTGCTGATTCGCCACGTCATCATAGCCGCCTGCGGCGTTCTCCCCGAAACGGACATCCCCGAGAATGTGCCGCTGCAGCTGGATCTGTTCACGGACTATGAAGCGCTTGAAAAGGAAAAGGCTCTGCAGAAAGCCGGGGAAGAAAAAGAGCGCCGTCTTCAGAAAGCAACCCTTGCCCTGCAGGCCCGGTACGGGAAAAATGCCGTCCTCAAGGGCATGAACTTCCTGGAAGGCGGAACGACCATTGAGCGAAACGGGCAGATCGGCGGCCACCGTTCCGGTGACGCCGAACGGCCGGCAGACCGGATAAAAAAGCAGCCGAACCGGATCGGCCCGGAAGGAGGGCATCCAGATGAGTGATCCGCACCGTGAACCGGATCCCCGAATCGTCTACCGGGACATCATTCACCTTCCGCACCATACATCAAAGGTGCACCCGCCCATGAGTCTTGCTGACCGCGCCGCCCAGTTTTCCGCCTATAAAGCGCTGACCGGCTATGAGGACATGGTCACCGAGGAGGCGCGAACCACCGATGACCGGATCGAGCTCGGCGAGGCACAGAAGGAACTGCTGAACCGGAAACTTCTCCGCCTTTCGGACTGTCTGGCCAAAGGCGAAACGCCCTCTGTCGCCATCACGTTCTTCATCCCGGATGAACGAAAGGACGGCGGCCGCTATCACTCGGTCACAGGCAGTATCAGGCGAATCGACCCCGTGACCCGAAAAATCCGGCTGGCATCCGCCTCATCCGACATTCCTGCCGGCGGGATCATTTCCTTTGATGACCTGATCGACCTGCAGGGGGATTGTCTGGACAGCCTGGACCTGATCCCCTGAGTCAGCAGCTTCTCTCCTCTACTGACACCGGGCACGGCACCGGAACGGCTATAAAAACATGGGGGAGTCCTTGTTGCAAGGACTCCCCTAATTAGTGGAGATGAGGGGAATTGAACCCCTGTTTGATCCACTAAACA
>JAFUBF010000495.1 GCA_017460325.1 Clostridia bacterium
AGGTCAGCACCTGATAGAACGAGCGTGCGGCGTTGCTGCGAAACTCGTTGAAGAACAGAGCCAGGACGATGGGCATCGGGAAACCGAAGCAGAGTCCGTAGAAGCTCAGGACGAAGGTGTTCCTCAGTGCACGCCAGAATTCGATGGAGAGCGTCTCCTTGCCGGATAACAGAATCTTGAAGTTGGAGAAGCCGGAAAACAGCTGGTCCGAAACCGGCAGGACATTGTCTGCTACCTTAAAGCACCCGAGAAGTTCATACATCGGGAAGTAGCGCCAGAACAGAAAGACCACCAGCATGGGAATGAGCATGATGTACAGGCGCCAGTCCTTGAGAACGGTCATCCACACATGCTTCCAGTAATGCTTTTCGACGTCGTCTCTGACAATCTGTTCCGGGTTTTCGTGATACGAATTCGTTTCCTTATCGTACACGAGGAAGTCTGATGCAACGGCTTTCATCAATATCCCCCTTTGTTCTTTTCCTCCCGTTCTCTGCTGAGACGGAGAAGATAGGTTTTTTGGTTCTCGAGCATTCCATCGAGTCTGGCTGCAATCCAGATGATCACGCAGGTGAACAGACTGGAAAGTGCATCCGTGGTAAAAAAGTTCAGGCACACTTGAGGCGGCGTGCCTGTCACGAGCGCCACAAGCGCCCGCCCGAGCTGCATCAGCAGCTGAATACACAGGGCGTAGAGAATCGTGAGAAGGAAATCCTCCCGGATTCTTTTCAGCCCGAAGTGCCGCAGATAAAAAAGACCCAGCAGGGAAAGCAGATTTCCCGTACAGTAAATCAGGAACTGATACGGATTGGCCTTTCCGACCAGGCAGTACACCAGTCCGCCAAGAACGGCGTGAATGCCGGCAAACGGCCCCCACCGGGCGAGAACGATTCCCACGACGGCGGCAACGGCGGAAACGGTATAAAGCTGATCCCTGAACCAGCGGTTTCCGGCCAGGATGATCAGGGTTTCTGAGACCGTCAGAATGAGTGCAAAGAAAAACAGATCCATTCGGCGGTATTGCCTGTATGTAAGATGCGGATTCATAACGATTCGCTTCCAGTCGGCGGTTTTCAAAGAAGAAGGGCAGCAGACAGCCCTGTCCGGCCTTGGACCGACCCCGGTTCTGGACAGGAAAGGGCACGGTCGGACAGAAAAGAAGTAATTTGAAAAACGGTTCACATAGAATTATACATATTTTAAGGTCCATGAAAGCTTTCGTACATGTCAAAAACGATTTAAAACATGGACAAAACCGACATTTTCGGAATTTGTCCGTTAACCTTCCGGCAAGGCGGAAAGACGGGCAGACCGATGGTCGGGAAAACCGCCGGAACAGGGGGAAGGGGGTGACCCGCATCAGTCATACTTGTCGAAAGCCAAAGCTAATGAAGGGCGCAACGTGCCGGGACAAAAAACCGGCTTGCAACGGCGGGGTGTCTTTCGTATAATAGGGAGCGCATCAGAGGATGGAGGAACAGAAACATGGATATTTCACTCGTACTTGCCAGAGAATTCAATACAAAACCTGCGATTGCCGAGACCGTTGCGGCGCTGATTGATGAGGGGAACACCATTCCCTTTATCGCCCGTTACCGGAAGGAACAGACGGGGGAAATGGATGATCAGCAGCTGCGCAGTTTCGGTGAACGTCTTGAATATCTGCGCGGACTGGAGAAGCGCAGAGAAACCATCCTGGGGACCATTGAGGCGCAGGGAAAACTGGATGATACGCTGAGGGCGAAGATTGAGGCGGCCACCACCCTGGCGGTCCTTGAGGATCTGTACCTGCCCTACCGGCCGAAACGGCGCACCCGTGCCATTATCGCCCGGGAAAAGGGACTGGAGCCGCTGGCGGAGGCCCTTCTTCGGCAAAAGCCCTCGGATGATCCCCTGGCCCTTGCCGGGGCGTATGTGGATCCGGAAAAGGAAATTGAAAATGCGGAACAGGCCCTTTCCATGGCCAGAGACATCATTGCCGAGATGATGGCGGACAATGCGGATGTCCGTTCGGAACTGCGGGCCTTTGTCCGCCGTACGGGCCAGCTGACCAGCAAGAAGATCGAAAAGAAGGAATCCGCGGCGAAAAAGAAGAAAAAAGCGGCCGAAGAGGAGACGGAGGACAGCGAGGAAGGGATTCAGAGCACCAAACGGACGGCGGATATCTACGAGCAGTATGAGGATTATGCGGAGCCGGTGCTCAAGGCCGCCAATCACCGCATCCTGGCACTGAACCGTGGCGAAAAGGAGGGATTCCTCCGGGTCTCGGTGGAGGTCAGTGATGCCAGTGCCGAGCAGATTATTGAGGGACACTACGTGGACAGAGACTGTCCCTCCGGGGATCAGATCCGCCTGGCGGCCGAGGATTCCTGGGATCGCCTGATTGAGCCCTCCCTGGACCGTGAGCTGATGAACGAGCTGACGGACCGGGCAAACGAGGGGGCCATTCACGTGTTCTCGGAAAACCTCCGTCAGCTCCTGATGCAGCCGCCCATCCGGGGGCGTGTCACCCTGGGCGTGGATCCGGGCTATCATCACGGCTGCAAGCTGGCGGTGGTGGATGCATCCGGCCGGGTTCTTGAGACGGGGATTGCCTACTTTACCCTGCCCGGGCAGGACCGGCGCAGGGAACAGGCCAGGCAGATGATTATCAGCCTGTGCAGGCGGCACAGGGTAACGGCCATTTCCATCGGCAACGGCACCGCTTCCCGGGAAAGCGAGCAGTTCATTGCCTCGCTTCTGCCGGAACTGCCGGGGGTTTCCTATACCATCGTCAATGAAGCGGGGGCCAGTGTCTGGTCCGCTTCCGAAAATGCCGCGAAGGAGCTGCCCGGGTATACGGTTCTCGAGCGGGGCGCCATCTCCATCGCCCGCCGTATGCAGGATCCGCTGGCGGAACTGGTCAAGATCGATCCGAAATCCATCGGCGTCGGTCAGTATCAGCATGATCTCAAGCAGGCGGAACTGGAGCGGGCTCTGGCGGGCGTTGTGGAGGACTGCGTTTCCTCCGTCGGCGTCGATCTCGAGACGGCTTCCGTGGAACTGCTTCGCCACGTGGCGGGCATCAACGATACCATCGCGCAGAACATCATTGCCTATCGGGATGAGAACGGCTTTGCCTCCCGCACGGATCTGAAGAAGGTCAGCAAACTGGGGCCGAAAGCCTTTGAGCAGTGCGCCGGATTCCTGCGTGTAAACGGAAAGGAACCGCTGGATGCCACGGCGGTGCATCCGGAAAGCTACCCGGTGGCCAGAGCGCTTCTGAAACGGATGAACATTAATAATGAAGAAATCGGCAGCGGCATTGAGGGATTCTATGCCCGGGTGGAGCAGACCGGTTTTGAAAAACTGGGCGAGGAGCTTTCGGTGGGTGTTCCCACGCTGCGGGACATTGCCAAAGAGCTTGAACGGCCCGGACGCGATCCCCGCGATTCGCTGCCGGCACCGGTCCTGCGGACAGATGTGCTCAACATGGAGGATCTGAAACCGGGAATGAAGCTGAAGGGGACAGTCCGTAATGTCACTGACTTCGGCGCCTTCGTGGATATCGGGGTCCATCAGGATGGACTGGTCCACCTTTCGCAGATGTCCACCCGCTTTATCCGTCATCCCAGTGAGGTCGTAAAAGTCGGGGATATCGTGGATGTATGGGTCATGGGGGTCGATCTGCAGCGTCACCGTATTTCACTCACCATGGTGGAGGACGGAAACCGGAAAAACGGCAATCCAAAGGGTGACCGCAGGAATGCGGATGGACAGAGCAGAAGCAGACGCTGATTGAGGATGTTGATATGAAAAGAGATGTGGTAATCATTGGCGCAGGTCCGGCCGGTATTTTTACGGCACTTGAGATGCTGCGCAATGGTAGCCGGAAATCGATTACCATTGTGGAGAAGGGGCAGCCGATAGAAAAGCGGAAATGCCCGAAATCAAAGACGGGATACTGTGTATCCTGCCGGCCCTACTGTCACATTACGACGGGCTTTTCCGGTGCCGGCGCCTTTTCAGACGGGAAGCTGTCCCTTTCCTGTGAGGTGGGCGGCGATTTTCCGAATCTGGTGGGGCATGACGTCGCACAGGACCTGATTGATTATACCGACAAAATCTATCTGGAGTTTGGGGCAGATACCCATGTGGAGGGCGTGGGAAACGACCAGAATGTGCGGGAAATCCGCAAACGGGCCATCCAGGCGGGACTGAAACTGGTGGACTGCCCCATCCGTCATCTGGGAACGGAGCGGGCACAGAACCTGTATACCTCCATTCAGCACTACCTTGAAAACAATGGGGTGGAACTGCTGTTTGGATGGGAGTGTGAGGACCTGCTCATTGAGGAGGAAAAATGCCTCGGCGTGCTGCTGCGGTGTGGAGAGGAGACACAGGAAATCCGGGCCGATCATACCGTGGTGGCCACGGGACGCCGCGGGGCGGACTGGCTTGAACGGCTGTGTGCCGAACATGGGATTGCCCATCAGCCTGGAACGGTGGATATCGGCGTGCGCGTCGAATGCCGGAACGAGGTGATGGAGGAGGTCAACCGCGTGCTCTATGAGAGCAAGCTGATCGGTTATCCGAAGCCATTCAAGAACAAAGTACGTACTTTCTGTCAGAACCCCGGCGGCTTTGTGAGCCAGGAAAACTACGATAACGATCTGGCCGTGGTAAACGGGCATTCCTATAAGGATAAGAAGAGCCCGAACACGAACGTGTCCATCCTTTGCTCACACAATTTCTCCGTTCCGTTCAATCAGCCGATTGCCTATGCACAGAAAGTGGGCGAGCTGACCAATATGCTGGCCAACGGACATATTCTGGTTCAGCGTTTCGGCGATATTCTGGACGGAAAGCGGACCTGGGAGCGGGAGCTGGCGCAGTCCAATGTACGGCCGACGCTGCCGGATGCCGTGGCCGGCGATATCACGGCGGCCATGCCGTATCGGGCCATGATCAATATCATCAATTTCATTCAGGCCATGGATATCGTGGTGCCCGGCTTTGCAGCGCCGGAAACGCTGCTGTATTCGCCCGAGCTCAAGTTCTATTCCAATCGGGTGAAAATGGATGAAACCCTGACCACCAATGTCCACGGCCTTCACTGCCTCGGGGATTCCTCCGGATGGACCCGTGGCCTGATGATGGCCTCGGCCATGGGCGTCATGATGGGACGTGCACTGGCAGCGGAATAACCGTTGTCCGATAGAAACAGGGAGCGGCATGTGCCGCTCCCTGTTCATGCCCGGTACTGACCGGTGAAAAGGTGAGGGGTTCAGGATTTGGCAGGGATGGAACGGATGGCCGCCTCCGGATTTTGGAACAGGGCAGCCAGCTGATCCGGAAGAGGATCCCGGATTTCCAGCAGACGACCGGTGACGGGCTGGTAACACCGCAGAAGGGCAGAGTGCAGGGCAAAGCGGCCCGGAAGGGCCGGGTGTTCTGTTCCGTACAGGTAGTCCCCGGTTACCGGACAGCCAATGGCCGAAAGGTGAACCCGGATCTGATGAGTCCGCCCGGTTTCAAGAACCAGACGCACCAGGGCCCGGCCGGAGGCGGGTTCAGCGTACAGGAGGGTATATTCCGTGATGGCCGGTTTTCCGTCCGGACGGATCGCACGCCGTATACCGCTGCCTTCCCTGCCAATGGGGAGGGAAAGGACGGCGGAGGGCGGATTCGGGATGCCGTCGGTCACAGCCAGATATTCCCGGATGAACCGGCCGGTATGCAGATCCCGGGTCAGGACGAACTGAGCATGACTGTGCCGTGCAATGCACAGAAGACCGCTGGTGCCCTTGTCCAGCCGGTTAACGGGATGATAGGGCATGTCCCGGGGAACGCCCAGGGTGTCGGCCAGATGTTCGCGCAGACTGTCTTCCTGTCCGTGCCGCCCGGGAAGGGTGGCCATGGGTGCGGGCTTTCGGAGAATCAGCAGATCCTCATCCATATAGGCGATCAGGCCGTGATCGGACACAGAGGGACGGTCCGGGACAGGGATGTCGGCCGGGGTCGCTCCGGATTCACGACGGAGGTGGAGGGTAATCTCTTCTCCGGGGGAAACGCGGTAGCTGACATGACGGGGGTCTCCGTTTACCC
>JAFUBF010000496.1 GCA_017460325.1 Clostridia bacterium
GGGCGCCCGACAACGGTCCGGTTCAGGGTATAGAGCCGGCCATGAGACGTCGTCACATACCGGACGGAGTATACCGGCATGGAGGCAAACATGGCAGATGAAACAAGCCGGACCGCCCCCGGCGTTCCCTCCACAAGTGCGCAGCTTTCATAGAGTCCGCTTTCCTCAAAGTGTCCGCACAGAGCCTGTTTTTCCTCATCCGTGAGCTCATCAAAAGCTTTTTCCCCATCCATGTACGGATTTTCCGTCACACTGACCGAAATCTGTCCGCCATCCGCCGGGATCACTTCCATGACGATTCCGTTGGCCGTATAGTTGGCCAGAACGGCCTCCACATCCGTCCCCAGCTCCTGAATAAATGCCTCATGTTCCGACAGATTGGTCTGTGTCAGGACCGTCTCCGTTTCGCTCTGCACGGTATAGCGGAATCCTTCGTACGGAAAAACGTACGTCGTCGCTGATACCAGTGCCGGAAGAAGCATGGCAAGCAGCATCAGGGCTATCCCGAACCGAATCCTAAACCGCTTCATGACTGGCCTCCCTTTTACCTGCATTCTGCAGTTCTTTCTGTCAAAGTTTTCCTCGCTTTCGCACGATTGGAAAATTATAGCAATTTCAGCCCTGTTTGACAAGCGCTTCCCCTTTGGCACTCAGGAACGCCAGTGCCGGATACAGAACCAGATTGGTAGGAGTCATCTGTCCAAGGGGGGCACTTTCCATGAGCCCGATCAGCAGGACCGCCACCACCAGCATCCCCATCGAAAGCAGACCGGATTCCCCGTGCCCGGCCCCATAACAGACGCCCCGGAAAAGGTTGGGCAGAATGCACAGCAGAAAGGCCACCTGCAGGATAAACCCGATGAGCCCGAAATCCGCAATAAACTGCAGATAGGTGTTATGTACAGCCGCCGTCCCGTCCTGCTCGTGAATGGTATCATGAGCAATCAGGCTTCCCGTATTTCCGACACCTCTGCCGATCAGCATCTTCTTCAGGTCGCTCCCCCACAGATCAAACAGATTCCGCCAGATATTTGTCCGGTCCGAAAAGGTGGCATCCACTGCCTCCCGGGACTGTCCGGACATTTCACTCTCCGCCCCGGCCGACACCACCATTCGCTCCGCCAGTTCCCGAATGAAGGCCGTTCCCTGTTCCGGTGACAGAGCTGCCACCGGCGTCTCTGCCTGTGTCCCCTGGACACTCTCCGGCCCGGACAAACGCTCATAGTGTGCCAGTGCACCGCGCGTAATGACACCGGCTAAAAGATAGCCGCCTGCCAGGACGATGACCGCGCAGAGAACACCCAGGAGACCACCCTGGACCCTGGTTTTCATTCCCGGATGAAAGAAGACTTTCATGAACGCCCCGAACGCCAGTGCGAGCAGCATGGCATAGCGAGATGTACGGCTCTGGGACAGAATCACCACCAGGGCTGCCGCAAGGGCCCCCGCCGCGCCCATCAGACGCAGCAGAATAGCCTTTCCGCACGCACACAGGGCCAGGCTCATAAACAGGCAGCCAATGGCCATCATCCCCACCGAATTGTAGTGAATGCCCGCAAACAGGAAACCACGGAATACGCCAAAGGGCAGGCCCGGTTCCTCCCCGAACCGTTTCCCGGTCACGGCACAGAACAGCAGCAGACCGCACCAGATCAGGGACAGCAGGGCAAACAGGATTCCCATCTCCTGCAGGCGCCGTTCCCGGGTTGTCTCCTCCCGCTCCCGAAGGGAGGCGTACAGACCGAAAAAGACAATCCCGTATCCCAGGTCTGTGACCATATTGTTAAACGTCGCCCCAAAGCGCCAGAGCAGCGGCACCGCAATCCAGAGATAGAGCAGAAACAGGATCGGCATCTCCGGTCCGCTCTTTCTCTCCCCCAGCCGGGCAAGCCTGAGCCCGGTCAACGCCCCGCCCCACGGGCAGAGCAGGTATGTATACAGATGCGTCATCCCCTCCATGTGCCATTTCAGGGTATCCACAAACAGGACCCCCCGCAAAAGAAAGGCGGCCATGAGGAACAATGCCTCGTTTTCAAGGAGCCGCGTCAGGCCCAGCCGGCATTTTGTAACAACCCGTTCCATTCCGTTTCCCTCCAACAGTCCCGGATTAGAAAACAGCAGAGAGCAACTCTCTGCTGTCCTTTATCACTCTTCCGTGCCTTCTTCGATGATTTCAATCACAGAGGGCGTTCCCTCTTCGTTCATCTCAGGTGCGTTCAGCGCCGCGTTTCCCTTTTTCGAGGGACGCCGGCGTCCTCTTTTCCTGCTGCGGCCTTCGCCGGGGTTTTTCTCCCGGTTTTCCGGCTTTGCCGCACTCTGCTGACTCCGGAGGGTAATAACCACATGCCGATTGGGTTCCTCTCCCTCGGAATGCGTGGTAACCGCCGGATGGTTCTGCAATGTCGTATGCAGCACACGACGCTCATACGGATTCATCGGCTCAAGCACGACACGACGACCCGTTTTCTGGGCACGGTTCGCCATGCGAAGCGCCAGACGGCGGAGACTGTCCTCCCGTTTTGCACGGTAGTTTTCCGAATCCACCGTGACACGGATATACTCATCCTGTCCCTTGTTTACCTGCAGACTGGTCAGATACTGAATGGCATCCAGCGTCTCGCCGCGCCGGCCGATCAGAATGCCGAGGGTGTCCCCGATCATATGAATGCCGATGGCCCCGGGCTGCGAATCATCTGCGTAAACCTCGACAGATACATTCATCCGCTTTGTCAGTTCCATCAGAAAACGCTGCGCCTTGCCCGCAGGTGACTCCTCCGGGAACAGATGTGCCGCCCCCTCCGGTGCAAAAGCCTCCTGGGCCTCTGAACTGGCATCCGGCTCTGTCTCCGCAGGCGCTTCTGCCTGAATCGGGGCTGCAGGCACGGGCTTTTCCTCTTTCGGTGTCTCCGTCTTCGGTTCTGCGACCGGCGTTTCGGCCTTTACAGGTACCTCTGCTGCCTTCGGGGCTGCCGGGGCCGGCTCTGCCGCTTTTTTCGGTTCTTCCCGGCTTACGGTCGGCGCCGCCTGCGGGGCAGGCGTCGGGGCCGGTGCCGGTTTTTTCTCGGGTTTCTTCGGCTCCGCCGTCCGGGTCTGCTGCGGTTTCGCCTTCGGCTTCTTCGTATTCGAATCAAGAGAGAAGCTGCCGAGGAGATCGCTCAGCCCGCCGTCTTCCTCTTTTTCCTCCTCAAATACAGTGATGCGCACCTTGGCCGGTCTGCTTCCAAACCTTCCGAAGAGGCCCTTTGCCCCTTCCTGGAGAACCTCCACGCGCACATCCGCAATGGTTACACCAAGTTCGCTCAGACCCTGGTCTATCGCTTCCTGTGTCGTCTTCCCAGTAAATTCACACGTTTTCATCAGATACCGACCTCCTCAGCGGTAGCGGCCTTGGCCTCCTGACTCTTAAAGTACCGGTTGAAGCAAAGCTGTTCAATAATGGCATAGATATTGGACACCACCCAGTACAACGCGAATGCCGCATTATACTGTGCGCAGAAATAGAGGGACATAAACAGCATCACGTAGATCATCGTCTTCTGACTGCCCGCCTGCTGCGGATTGGCCATCTGCTGCTGCATGGTCAGCTTCTGCATGACCACCTGCGTACCCATGGAGATCAGCGGAAGAAGGAACAGGCCGTTGTGTTCCGCATAAATGGTGATGGACCAGAACAGGATGCGCAGATTGCTGAGACCCGCCATGGGCGCCAGATGTGCCGCATAGACATCCGACGACACAAAGGGCACCACAACGCTGTCAATATAGGCCGTCATGGCATCCCGGCCCGCAAAACCGAGCGCCTCGGGGATTGTTCCCGCGGCTGCCAGATTCGCGCTGACCTGGTTCCAGACGGTATAGTCAACCATCCGAAGCGAGTTGACATCCGGGAGGAAGGTGGCAAAAGGCGTATCCGGCATCCAGAGGTTCTTAATCCAGAGGAACGGTTCGACCAGTGTTTTGGGATCTGTTTCGGGGTTATGGTAGAGTGTCAGGAACTGACGGACAAGCTGCTCATTGGCAAATGTCCGGAGTGCATAGAACATGGCAAACAGAATTACCATGGAAATGATCATCGGCAGACAGCCGCCAAGAGGATTGACCCCCTCCTCCTTGTAAAGCTCCTGCATTTTCTGGTTGAGCTTTTCCTGATCATCCTTGTACTTGTCCTGCAGACGCTGCATCTTCGGCTGAAGTGCACTCATCTTCATGGTGGAACGACGGCTTCCGAGATTCAGCGGCATAACGAGGACTTTAATCAGAATCGTAAAAACAATAATGGTGAGGGCATAATTGTTTATGACGGAATAAAGTCCCTTGATCACCGTCAGCAGAAGATCGTTAAGAAAATTCATGGACAGTTCGTCTCCTTGTACTATCGTTAGAGGAGTGCCCCTGAACCCCTCCGGATGGCATATTATGGTACGGGATCGTAAAGGTTACCCTTATAGAACGGATGACAGCGCAGAATACGGCGGATCGCCAGATAGGATCCTTTCAGTGCGCCGTACTTCTCAATCGCCTGCATGGCATAGGTTGAGCAGGTGGGTGTAAAACGGCAGCACGGCTGGTGCATCGGGCTGATGCGTTTCCTGTAAAACCGTATCATCGTCAAAAGCAGACGTTTCATCATGAGTCCGCCTTTCCTGCCTCCTGCAGCAACAGATTCTGCTTCTTAAGCATATAGGTGACTGATTTGCACAGACTGGTGAAATCTGCATCCACGGCGGGATTCCGGGCGATAAAAATATACAGTCCGTTTTTCATTCTGGGAATCACGGGGTCCACCGCCGCCCGAAGCCGGCGCTTCACGCGATTGCGCACCACCGCTCCGCCGATTTTCTTTCCGACGGAAAACCCGATTTTCAGCGTGTTGGACCGGGTATACAGCAATACCATTTCCCGGGAACCACTGGAGGTTCCCCGCCTGTAGACATACTTAAACTGAGCATTTTTCTTGAGGCTGTATTTTCGTTGCAACTAAAACGCCTCCGGATTTTCAGCATGCACGATCTGCATCCGGCTTTATCGGCCCGATGCAGAAGAAAAGAAAAAGGTCCGTTCCCGGTCTTTACCGGGCCGGACCGAACGTTCCCCTGTTCCGGCAGGAAAAACGATGCCGCACAGCGGCAAAAACATCCAGTAATCAGACGGGATTGGAAACCGTCAGCCGGGCACGGCCACGATTGCGGCGGCGTGCAAGCACCTTACGACCGTTCTTGGTAGACATACGAGAGCGGAAGCCGTGTACCTTGGCACGCTGACGCTTCTTCGGCTGATAGGTTCTGACTGATGAAGCCATTATGATCTCACTCCTTGCGAAACGATTATTTTTTAGTTCAATCCATGTTTCAGGAAAATGCGGAATACTCTTTCATGCGGTCATCCCGCACCAAGGGGCAAGAAACTCCTCAAAATCGAAACACGAACAGTAACAACCACTCAGGATTCTGCGGTCCACGCAGAATCTGTCATAGTATAAATCACGCCATCGAATGAAGTCAAGAAGAATTTTTTCCGTCAACCGCGATTTCCTTGACTTTCCCAATCCGCAAAGCGTATAATGATCCACGATTCTGATGGTTGAAAGAAACTGACCGGCTTCCCGGTCTTTTAATCAGAGAGGTAACCCATATGCATCGGATTGGTGTACTAACCTCAGGCGGAGACTCTCCCGGAATGAACGCTGCCGTCATGGCAGTGGCCAAGGCCGCCCGCTATCACGGCATGTCCCTGATCGGCATTAAGCGCGGATATAACGGCACCCTCTGCAAAAGTCATCATATTGAGGATGACATGCTCGAACTGGATCTGGATACCATTCTGGATATCGCCGATCAGCCCGGAACGTACCTGAGAACTGCCCGCTGCCTGGACTTCCACCGTCCGGAGATGCGTGCTCACGCGGTCAACAACATCCGTGAAATGGGCATTGAGGGCATCGTTGTCATCGGCGGTGACGGTTCTTATCACGGAGCCATGGAACTGTGTAAGCTCGGCGTTCCCTGTGTCGGCATTCCCGGCACCATTGATAACGATCTTGCCTATACCGAGATGACCCTGGGCTATGACACCGCCGTTAACTCCTGTGTAGATGATATCCGCTCCATCCGTGCTACCAGCCGTTCGCATGACCGTCCGGCCGTTGTGGAGGTAATGGGCCGTCACTGCGGTGACCTTGCCCTCAAGGCGGCAGCGGGTTCCGGCGCCGAAATCTGCATCGTTCCCGAGGTAAACTGGTCCGTGCAGGAAGTCGCCAACCGGCTCTCCCGCCTCATTGATATGGGAAATCCCCGCGCAACCGTGGTCATCGCGGAGGGCGCATGGGATGCCATGCATCCCATGGACTGGCATCGCTACCTCAGAGAGAACGGATGCCATCATGTTCATGATGACGATGTCATGAACACCGCATTCCTCTCCCTCATGCTGAAGTACAAGTGCAAATGTGAGGCACGGCCTACCGTCCTTGGCTATACCCAGCGCGGCCGTACCCCCTCCGCCTATGATTCTTGGTTTGCCTTTGAGGCCGGCAATCTCGCCGTCAACCTCCTTGAAAACGGCATCGGCAACCAGGTGATCGGCCTCAAGGACGGCCGGGTCTACTATCTGCCCATTGCCATGGCGCTGCAGCAGAAACGTGAATTCAATCTGCAGCTGTACAACCTGATCAACACCATCTGATTCTGGGGAATATTCGGGCATCCGGATATTCCTTTTTCCGATACAGCCACTGGACTGGAGGACCGTATCCCGATGTTCGCAAAAAACAGTGTCCACGAGATGGAGTGCATCTCTCTCGGGCAGGATGCCCAGGGCGTCTGCCGCTGCAATGAAATCGTTGTCTTTGTCCCGGATCTCCTGCCCGGTGAACGGGCGCTTGTGCGAATCGTCAGGCCCGAGCGCCGCTTTGCCTACGGCAAAGTGGAGAAAAGACTGAATGATTCCCCGGACCGCCAGACCCCGTTCTGCCCGATTGCAAAGCGCTGCGGGGGCTGTACCTGCCAGCACATGACCTATGATGCCTCCCTTGAATACAAACGTCAGCAGGTTCAGGACCTCCTTGAACGAATCGGACATATCCACATAAATGTCCCGCCGGTTCTCGGAATGGAAACACCTTTCCGCTACCGCAACAAAGGTATGTATCCCGTTGGTTCCGGAAAAGACGGACCGGTCTGCGGCTTTTTCGCACAGCGCACGCACGACCTCATTCCGCTTCCGGAGACAGGATGCATGCTTCAGGATGAGGCCTCCCATCTGGCGCTGAAGGCCGTTCTTGAGTGGATGCGAACTTTCCACGTTCCCGTCTATGACGAAGCAACGCAACACGGCCTCATCCGCCACATCATGACAAGAACGACCACCGCCGGTGGCCTGATGGTTGTCGTTGTTACCGCATCCGCTGACCTGCCGGAGCCCTCCGCACTGGTGCGTTCTCTCCGGGACAGCCTGCCCGGGATCGAAAGTATTGCTCTTTCCGTAAACACAAAGCCCGGAAACACCATCCTCGGGCAGGACATCCGTGTTCTTTTCGGGAATCCCGAAATGCGGGATACCATTCTCGGGCTGTCTTTCTCCGTTTCCCCGCTTTCCTTTTTTCAGGTCAATCCCCGGCAAACGGAAAAACTGTATCAGCTTGCTCTCCGGTATGCCGGCCTGAACGGGAATGAAACCTGCGTCGATGCCTACTGCGGTACGGGAACCATCTCTCTCCTGCTGGCGCGTCAGTGCAAACGCGTTATCGGCATTGAGATCGTCGATGCCGCCATTCAGAACGCAAGGCGGAACGCCCGGGACAATCAGATCGACAATGCGGAATTCATCACCGGTGCAACGGAAATCGTCCTTCCCGATCTCGTCCGTAACGGTCTCAAACCGGATGTTATCGTCCTTGATCCTCCCCGTAAAGGCTGCGATCCTGCCGTTTTAGAGGCTATCCGGGAAGCCGCCCCGGACCGAATCGTCTATGTTTCCTGCTCGGCACCGACTCTCGCACGGGATCTGGAAATCCTCTCCCGCTGCGGCTATTCCGTTAAATCCGTGCAGAGTGTCGACATGTTCTGCTGGACATCTTCCATTGAGACAGTTGTCCTGTTGTCCCGATAGAAGCCGAATTCTTCCATCCGGATCGGAATCGCCCCTGATGAAATGTTCTGGCTGCGCCAGGAAAATAACAGCCCCGGAGACCGGGAAAATTATAAAAAAGGTAGGTATTGAGTATGAGAACACTTGCGGAACTGCTCCGTAAAAAAACAGGCAAAGAATTGTTTCTGCTGTCCATGAAAAGAAAACTGCCTTTTCCGGGAGAATGGACTGAATCCGAGGAAAAAGAAATAATAGGCGTATATTACAGCAACAGGCAACAGGAAGAGTATTATCTCGAGTACCTGCAGGACTGGGAAAACGGAGAATTCGAACCTCTCGAAAATAATTCTGACGAGGCGGAAAGAGAAGTTCTTCGAGAATGGACCGAACATCACCTGCGGATTGGCCGGAGACTTCGTTCCATCAATGAAAACAAAAACGACTACGTAGAAATCCTTTCGAAAGATATGCTGAAGCCGGAAAGCATCCGGTCTCTTTTGCTTCTTTTGAAGGATCCCTGCATTCGGATCATCCGTGATATCGTTGCCGGCACTGTCAAAGAGGAAAATGGCTTTTATCTGTTGGCCTGTGATCCCGACAAAAACTGGCAGTACCTGATTCTGGAATCAACGGGGTATGCTCTGATTCGAAAGACGGACCCCTATGATGAACCGGACGATCGGTCGCACTGTACCGGAATCTGTATACCGGACGATGTACTTGCACTCATCAAAAAAGTGGATACAGCAGAACTGGAAGCGGAAAGAAGTATGCGGCGGATCCTGGATTCCATTGAAACGATTGTTCAGGATTATTACGATGCGGCCCCCATCGGAGTTGTACATCAGGTCTTTTCCGTTTTGAGGGAAGAAAGCCCTGACAGGTACCCGGCTCTCAGTGAGGAGGAGTTGGATCGTGCGATCGTGGAATACGCACAGAATAACCCGGATAAGTTGTATGACATGTTGACTTTTCGTGGAAAACGGTATATGTATAACACCTCTGCGGAAGAAATCACCGATGACACAAAAGCGGAAGACAGCTATTTGGTCGCGATCCTTGAAAACTGGGAGGAACCGGGGGTGAAACCCTATATTCCACCGTTGGCAGAAATGCAGAATTATCTGGAGTACAACTACTGGGAAGCTAAAAAACCTTTCCGTGATCTCCGTCAGTTCATTGTCGAATTCTATATGGACGAGCAATCAATAGAAGGAATGTGCGGCGGCATCATGATGATGGGAATGGATCCTGATGAACGGGATGATTACCTGCGAAAACGCCATTATTCCATGGACAGAGTTCTGGATAACGCCGACCAAAAATTCGCATTCCTTTTATTCTGTCTCTCCGGAGGAAATGAACCTGGAGAAATCTATCAGAATCAGAAAGAAATCACCTGCTGTCTGAGCGATTCAGCAAAGCGTAAATTCAAAAGACTCCTGAAAAAATGCTATGAGTGCGTTCCGCAGCCACAGTGGCAGGGAAACACCGTCAATCATTCTCCCGTCTAAATCCTGTCGACCTGTCACAGGTTCGCGTTTCATAAAGGTAAAAGCATCCAAACGATCAGGGAACCGGAGGAACTTCTCAGGATTATAGGTCAACTACTCTGGATTTTACAGCGTCAGAGAGAGTCCTTGAGGCTATAGACAAGGTGGGAGAAGGACTGACGTCGGAGGGAAGACGCAGACACAATACGTCCAAAAACCGGAGTCAAATGGGGCGTCGTGGATTTCTTCCGGGTGCGGTATCCACGTTCCGGGAGACGGGTGGTGGGTAATTAACCGGCATCCTTTGCTTTTCTGAGTGCTTCCGGCTCTTTCGTCCTTGAAATAATCATCTCAGTCCCCCACGATTTCTTCTCGGTAAGTCCTTTTTCAAATGGCTTACCGAGATTTTATCATCTCTGGGTTTTTAATCACAAGCTGCATTTACAACGCCTTTTATATTATTGAACTCTCGCTAAGTCGTTTTTTATTCGACTTAGCGAGAGGAATCGATTCTACCTTGCTCCCCTGATCTCATCATAATGATCTCATCTTCGATAAATCATTTTTATCAGTTTTAGATTTGACAGTTTTGCTTTGCAGTGCAGGACCTCCCCTCATTCGTCCAATCTCGGGGAAAGAGCCTTTCAGGAAAACTAAAACAGCCCCGGAGCTTCCAAGGCTGTCTGTGTGTTATAGATAGGGGTAGATTTTTTCGATCAGCTGATATACCTTTGTGCCCGGCGATGACTGGGATGGCGGTTTGCCCGCGTTTTGTTCGTCCAGCTTTCTGGCGTTACGAATGGCATCCTCCATAAACGGACGTAGCAGGTTGTAAAGATCCTTCCTGTTTTTATAGTAGTTGCCAGCGGACAGATTCTTCAAATGTTCCGTCAGTTTATCCCAATATTCACTCCGGTGAAGATCAGCATGTAAATAACTGAAATGCAGCAGAAACCAGAGCTCAATACACTGGTTTGACCATGTGGCATGCCAGGTTGTTTCGGAGGTGCAGCTTGATTCACAAAGAGTTACCGTACGGTCAAAGTGTTCATCCGGGAAATCGTCTTTATCAAAGACAAGCCAAACATGCCGAAAAATGGCGGCACTGCTGTGCTGTGCAAGATTCTTTGCCTTCAGAAACAGATTTTCTGTATTATCACCGATACCAGCGATTTCCAGTACTATGCGATCACGGAATTTCCCGTTGATAATATTCTTGATCTCACCAAAGTATAACGGCTCCGTCTGTGTACCCTCAGTTACAATCAGGTGATATTCCGGTGCAAGAGGGATTTTCTTTTCCCGTCCCACACGCATCCACGCTTAACTCAGGTCACTCTTTTGGGGAGGCTTCTTACTCATGGGCAGATTCCCCCCATCGCAGCATCTTCCTCAGATAGGGATCTGCTCCATACCGTCCCTCCATGTACTGCTTATCGAACGCTGCGGTGCTCTTCACATGCTCATCCTTTTCATTGCGGATCTGGATTAGGGAGTAGATTTCGCTGGTGTGATCTTCGGTCAGAGCAGCAAACCAAACTTCATCCCGACGGAAGACAGTGTTCTTAAGTGTTGTGACATCGTGTGATGTAAATAGCAGCTGAGCTCCCTTCGTATTAACAACCGGGTCAGTGAACTACCCGCCACCTGCTCACGCGAGGTGGGGGCTTCGTATGCCTGACGGCATACTCTATAATTGCTATGCTTGTCGGTTTCCCGACAAGCAGACAGCCGACCCCCGGCGTTCCAAACC
>JAFUBF010000497.1 GCA_017460325.1 Clostridia bacterium
CATGAAAAATAGTCTTCCTGTCGGATTACGGATGACAGATAACCGGTTATATCATCCGGCGTTACATTGAATCGCTTCAGAAGGGCCTCCAGCTTCTCATCCATGGGGGTCGGGATCACCGTGCCATCCGGGTTAATCCTGCATCTCCAGTGTGACGCTTTTCTCAGGAAGGGGGTCACTTCAATCCAATCCCGCTCATTCTCCGAATCAAACAGGTCACCGATATGGGAAAAAATCCATTCACGGTACATGCTGGCCAAAAACATGGGCAGTTCACGGCCCTTCAGTGCGCTGAAGTACTCATCTGTCAGGCCCGTCGTTTCGCCCTGGTTCATGTAACTGCAATACCGATCGATCAGATCCTCCTCATACCAGATCTGGCGGTTCAGTTCATCCCTGTCAACCGATCCGTCTCCCTCTGTTGTAAAGAAGAGAAAACGACCGTAGTCCTGCTCCATTTGTTTGGTTGCGCCTTTCCTGCTTTTGACCGTAAAGGGAAGGGTATCGAAAATGTCACTTTCATCGCTTTCCTTCTCAATTATAAAATAGCAGGATGCGTGATCAGTCATTGCCGGAAAGTAAGACATGGCCTCAAGACGCCTTTTTTCGTTTTTCAGGATATGTCCCGCCTGGGCTTCGATATCCTTGCGCCTGGAAACCAGCTCTGCCAGAATCCAGGTACCATTCGTATCGTTCCAGGATCCTTCCCATTTCAGAATGCGGTATCCCGAAACGACCGGCAGTTCTGCCAGTTTCTTCAGCTTCTTACTGATCTCCTTGTTATCCGGATGCTGAGAGGGATGAATACAGAAAGTGGAAGGCTTATCCTTGGCGACAAATGGAAGGTTGTAGAGGTTCGGCGGATAGAACGAATGAAAGGTGGCATTCCGACATGCAGGATAATCACTGTTTTCAATGGTGTAAACCTCATGACTTTTTTCCCAGTCAAAGGCGATATCCACACTATACTTCATATACTCAAAGGAGAGGAGCATGCCGGATTTTCCGTCACGATAGAACAGAAAATCAGGATGATACTTTGTTCCTCTCCTGATTCGGGAGGAGAAAAAGCCGAACGATTCGCCCATTGAATCAGAATAATCATCATGATAAAGTGTCATTCTGCTTCTGACAGATGAGGCAGAAACGGATTCGGGTTTCACCTTTTCAATCCATGCCTCAAATACCTGCCGGATTTCCTGATCATCAATGGAAGCCCAGATACGGGACGTCATCTCGCGGTCCATTTCGCGGAGCATATGCTTTTTCATCGGGTACTCGTTAAGACCTTCAAAATAAAGTGTCTCCCAGTTATAGGCGAGCAGGCCTGAACTCAATTTCAGCAGGAATGCCTTTCCGGATCGGAAGACATGATCAAGGATTTCCCCAAGGCCCGTTTCATCAAAGAACCGTTCAAGCAGGAAACCGTTTACAGGATAGCAGTCAAACTGCGCTTTCACTTCACTCAGAGAAATGTAAAATTCTCCGAAATTACTTTCCATTTCCGCTCTGCGCTCAGCCTCTTCTTTTTCTCTGGCGGCTTCCTCTTCTTCCCTGATTCTTTTTGCCTCCAGTTTTCGGGCATAACTGTCCTCTGCACAGTAATAGTCATATGTCCAACTATCCGGAATCATTTTCCCCGGCACATCCGACGGTTTTCCGATCACAAGATAGCCTCTTTCGTCCGGGCAATCCGCGAAATAAGGCATGTTCTTCTTGAGCGCATAGTACTTTCCTCGTTTGTTCAGTTTTGCGTAGGCCGGTATATCAACCAGCCGTGTTTCGTTACTCATTTCAGGCCTCCCTGTGAATATCCAGATGCAGTGCATCTGATGATGTTGTTTCCGTTTTTCCTGTATGTGCGCAGTATTGGAATTTGATGGGGAAATTATACCCGAGAGACGGCAGTACTGCAATAACTGCCTGAAATTCATTTGACGGCGGGGTTCTGTTCGGCGGAGGGACTTCCCCGAGAAAAATCGCACAGGCGGCCGGACAGAGTGAAGTTGCCCGCCGATAATCCGCCCAAAATAGACAGGCTCTCTCTGCCGAACCGCATCGCCGAAAAAGAGACAGGTTTGACAGGCGGATCTGTCACAGAGGTCGTTTCCCGGATCGGTGTATCAGTGTCACTGCTTCTTCACGGTAATAATGACATTGTTGAGGTTCAGCGTGCTGAGATAGCGGAGATTGTCAGCAAACGAATTGGCGAGGATGAGGTTCAGGGCGTTCCCGGAACGGGCTTCCTGTTTTCTGATCTCCTCGTACTTTTCCGTTACGTTGAAAAGTTTGCAGGTATCCTGGATTCTCAGGAGGATGTCCTTCTCTTCCACCAGAACGCGAGCCTCCAGAATGTGCTTCCCTTCCTTCATTCCGGGGAAGCCCTGGTCAATGGTATGCGTGCACAGTTCCTCAATGATCAGGGTGATTCGTCTGACTCATTATAGCTTTCCCATGCCTGTATTCAAGTTGCCCGTCGTCTTTCGGAGGAGGTGTCCAGGAAAGCATGTGTTTCCGCTTCTCCGGTATCCGCTTCTTTTTTTCCCGGGTTGTTAATGGATGTGCCGAAACAGATCTGAAGCCGGCGCGTCCGGGAACGTTCATTCGGCAGGTTTGGAAAGAGAATCCTGCCGGGCGGAGATCTGTATGAACGGGAAACCGCATGGTTTACACTGACAGACAACAGGCCCGAGGATTATACAACA
>JAFUBF010000498.1 GCA_017460325.1 Clostridia bacterium
ATGAAACCGCCCGGCAGCACCCGTCCAGGGGTAGAGAGCATCCTGGCCACATCGGACACCGCTCCGTAAGCTGCCTCATTGCTGACCGTCGGGCGGTACCTAACCCCGCCGGCAGCACCGGTAACGGTTTCCAGCATGCCGAGGCCATACTGAGAAAAGATGGTGCGCAGAATGTCAATGTCCTCACTGAGAGAAGATTTCGCTGTTCCGAACCTCTCACAGAAAGACCCCAGGGTAAAGATGCGGTTCGGCGAATCCATCAGGATTTTGCTCATGACAGCCAGTCGTTCGGTCCGTCGGATACGGTCCATGCTCTTCGATCCTCCAAAAATACGAATGTTTTTGCGCGTTCACGTTATTATAATTCAGGTTTATCCGGAAGTCCATATACATAATTACCAATTTTTTGCCTGATTTTCTATCATTTCCCTAACGTTCACCTTCTTCAGCCCGTTCGAATCCCGCCCAAATGCATCCACTCTTGAGAAATACCCGTAAAATAACTATAATAGCGGTAACAGGTTCTCTGATCCACGAACATCCGGAAAAGGATCCGCAGAGAACCGAAAATTTCTCACCCAAATGAGGTACAGCATGATTCACATCAGTCAGTTTCGCGGGAAACGCATTCATATGATCGGCATCGGAGGCAGTTCCATGAGTGGCCTGGCCGGCATGCTCACGGATAACGGATACCTTGTGACCGGTTCGGACAATACCCGATCCTATCTGACGGAAATGCTGGAAAGTAAAGGCATCTCCGTCTGTATCGGGCATCGGGCGGAAAACGTCGAAGGGGCTGACCTGGTGATCTTCTCCGCCGCCATCAGCGCGGACAATCCGGAGCGGGCCAGAGCCCGGGAGCTGGGTATCCCTGAGATGGAGCGGAGCACCCTGCTCGGCCAGCTGATGGAAGGATATAAAAAAGCCATCAACATCTGCGGAACCCACGGCAAAACGACCACCACCTCCATGATCGCTGAGGTTCTCCTTGATGTCGGCCTGGATCCCACCATTCACATCGGCGGACAGCTGGATTATATCGGGGGCAGTACCCGTGTCGGCGGACATGACACCTTTGTGGCGGAGGCATGCGAGTATCACGGCAGCTTCTGGGAATTTCATCCCACCATCGCGGTGGTGACCAACATCGAGGAAGATCACCTGGACTTTTATAAGGATCTGGAGGATATCTACCAGTCCTTCGCCCGCTTTGCCCGCCTCCTTCCCGCCGATGGAATCCTCATCGGCAACGGCAATGACCCGCTTGTACGCAGGCTGATGCGGGAGCAGACATGTCGCGTCGTTTCCTTCGGCCTGACCGCCGACTGTCAGTGGGCGCCGTATAACCTTACCTATGATGCACACGGCTGCGCAGATTTCGACGCCGCTTTCAAAGGCAGAGCCGTGGCCCACATCCACCTGAACATCCCCGGCGAATTCAACGTCATGCACGCCCTGGCCACAATGGCCGTCTGTGTCGTCGCCGGTGCCACTCCCGCCGCCGTCGCCTCCTCCCTTCAGCACTTCACCGCTCCCCACCGGCGCTTTGAACACACCGGGGACGTGTGCGGCGTGGCCTTGTATACGGATTACGGTCATAATCCGGCCGAGATGTACAGTGCGCTTGAGAATGCAAAAATGCAGCCGCACCGGCGCCTCTTCGCGGTCATGCAGCCCCACACCTACTCACGGGTGAAGACCCTGTTCAACGATTATATCCACTGCTGTGACCTGGCGGATGAAATCCTGGTCACCGACATTTTTGCCGCTCGGGAGAAGGATCCGGGAGACATTCACGCAACCATGCTCGTGGACGCCATTGCCAAAACAGGAAAAAGCGTGCATTATACCCCAACCTTTGACGACTGCGAGAAATACCTCCGTGAGCACTGGGCCCCTGGCGATCTGGTCAGAACCATGAGCTGCGGGGACATTCACCTCCTGAATGCACAGATTCAGCGTCATGGCGACCATTTCTGATTCCAGCCTGTCACTCCCCCGGGTGTGACAGGTCTTTTATTCACGCACCGGCAGCACCTGACCACGAACAGATGCGCGTTAAAGTCTGCCGGTAGAGACAGGCAAGGAGCGATTATGCCAGCATCCTATGTTCACCAGTCCGTTGCCCTTTCTGCTGCCCGGGAAGCCGGCCTGCACCTAAGTGACCTCACCCAAAGTGCCTACCTGACCGGCTGCGAGGGACCGGATCCGCTCTTCTGCGGCTTCATCTGCAGCACGCCCTCCGTGCAGACCCCGTCTGCCGGGATTATGATGCACCGGGAAGAGACGGAAACCTTTCTGTGTGCCCTTCGGGACACGGCCAAAACGCCTGTCCAGCAGGCCTATTTTTACGGTTTCCTCACCCATTACGCTGCCGATACCATCTTTCATCCATTTGTGTATGGCCACTCTCTGAAACCGGATGGCACTTATTCCTCAGACCTGCACGGAATCATCGAACAGGCCTATGAGCTCGTCCGCTACCGGCGGGATGCCCACCCGGTAGGCATTCCCCGACAGCTTGCGGGAATTGAGCAGATGCCGGACCGGGAACTGCGGGAATGCACCGCTCTGTTTGCCGATGCGATGCAGAACTGTTACACACGAAATGTCCTTTCCCCGGAGCGCGTGTTCCGAACTTTCCGTGCCGGGGTACGAACCGCCCGCGCCCTTTCCTCTCCGAGCGGCCGGAAATATCAGCTGGCTGGTCGCCTCCGTCCGTTTCATCTGAACCTCCGTCTCCATGCCCATATGATCCCCTCCGAATTTCCCCGGGAGGATATCTGGAACGATGGCCACCTGCCCTGGTTCTCTCTTTTCGAGCCGGAGCGAATCCGCCACGAGAGTATGGATGACCTGTACGAAACCGCCGTCACCCGCGCTGCCCGGCTTCTTTGCGCTGCAGCACCGGATTCAGGATGCACCGGGGATGCCTGTGTCCGCCTCCTCGGCGGCCTCTCCTATGAGTCAGGCCTTCCCTGGCGGGACACCCCGACCCCGGACGCGGCCGCCCGTCTCCTCCGA
>JAFUBF010000499.1 GCA_017460325.1 Clostridia bacterium
ACTGCTGGAAAAAGCAGACCATTATTTAACCGAAAGGAGAATACGGGGAGACGGGGAAAACGGTTAAACGCAATTCCTCCCCGCCCTAATGAGGACGGGGTCTCCTTGCTAACGATGATTAAAACGCTGGGAAACATCTTATGGTTTCTCTTCGGGGGCTTTCTCAGTGGTCTTGCCTGGGTTGTATCAGGCCTGATCCTGTGCATTACGATTATCGGGATTCCGCTTGGGCGTCAGTGTTTCAAGTTTGCGTCTCTGTCGTTCTGGCCTTTCAAAAAAGAGATCGTCTTTGGCGGGGGTTCGGTATCGACCATTGCCAACATCATCTGGGTCATTTTCTTCGGTCTTCCCATGGCAGTCGGGAATATGATCCTCGGACTGCTCTGGTGCATAACCATTGTGGGAATTCCCTTCGGAAAGCAGTTTTTCAAAATAGCGAGACTGGCACTTATGCCCTTTGGTGCAAAAGTGAGATGACAGGCACAGATGGGAAAACGGCAGGAACGGCCTCAGGGAGTCCTGTGGATCCGCCGGGGCCTTCCTGAGGGTGGACCCAGCGGCGTTGTCAATGTCAAAGGAACCGAATGTCACCTGTTTGAGGCTGCACAGGAATGCCGATTTGATCAGGCAACTCGGGGTAAATGCCCGGCGAAAAAGGAAATGGACGAACCTTACGGACTTGCATACTTTTGGGGACATGTTCCGGGGCCTGGGTGCCGCAGGGAACGGACCGGTTGACCTCATCCGGGACGCGGAGCCCGAGAGAACTTCATGGACGGATATCGGCTGGTATGGACCGGATGCAGATGGGCATCCGGCGGGCCTTGGACCGTACATATCGGCTGGGGAAAGACATGACACACCGGAATGGGTCGGGCTTTTCCAAGATGGAACGTGGACTCCGATGACGGTGAATCAGAGGAGACGTTTATTGCCGGAGAATGACAGAGGTCTTTGTCGGCGAATCTTTCTCAGAAAGGAAACCGTGCTGTGGCTCAGCTTCGTTGAGGACGTCATTTCGGCAGGTGGAGGAGCTCCGTGGGCGCACCTGAGGGAACAGGACAACAGCGCAGCGGCGTCCGGGATGAACAGGTAGAATCATGCCGGGTACAAAAACAGACATAGAAGCCGGAGAGCCCGTTGGGTCTATCCCGACCGGGAGTATACCGCCAAAGTTTGAGTGAGCAAAACCAGGACTTTTACTGCAAATTGCGTGAACCAGGTGAAATGAAGTTGGTGTACAGTAAGTTTGGAAATTCACAAACTCTGTACACCAACTCATTTTTGAGTCATAAAGATGTGAAAGAAAGCCCAGACGGTTCCTGTTCTTCCCTGTCCGCCTGACATGTTCAGGTTTTTCTGCATGTCCTTCTGCACACGAATGAACCCGGATCATTCCTGCGGGATTTCTGATTTACGGATAATTCCCTTGATGAAATGCTGAAAAACCGATAAAATGAATAAGAGTCATGCGAGACAGGCATGACCATGAGAGGGGATGAACGGATGGAAAACCTGACGGAACTGATCCGGACAGAGATCAGGCGGCAGTATGGAACGGTCAAAGAGTTCTCAGCGCAGACGGGGATCCCGATGTCGACGCTGAATACCGCCTTTCCAAAGGGAATCGAGGGCTCCTCCTATGAACTGGTGACACGGATTTGTACGATTCTCGGTATAAAGAGCATATACGACGAGGAAATCACCTATGTGAACAGGGAATACTATGACCTGGTACGTCAGCTTGAAAGCCTGGATGACCAGGGACTGGCGACCATCAAATCACTGCTGACGGTGGAAACGACACGGTGTAAGGAAAATGCGGTCGTGAAAGCTTTTAATGGCGTCGGGCATGTGACGAAATCAGATGAACGGATTAAGGCACTGATTCGTGAGGTTCTTGAGGAACAGAACTCGGAGAAATGAGTTTTTTCCGGCATCCGGCTGATCCCGAAACCCGGAAAGAGCTGAGCGCAACCGGCTGGGCAAGGGCCTGCGTGGGTGTGCCAATGACAGGGGATTCCCTTCTGTATGAAGCCGGATAAACGGAACACCGGGTGCAGTGATTTGAGCGGGAGTGGACAAAGTCTGCACCGGTCTGACAATGCATATCCGGTATCAATCATACGGTGCCAAAGGCCAACGCAGTATGAAAGGAAAGAGCTTCATTCGGACTGGGAAGGATCTTCAGCGGCGAGACAGACCTGGGTTCTGCCAGTCCATGATCATTTTGCGCTGGACAGGCGGAAACGTTTGGATGCATGATTCTCGCTGTTGACAGCGGAAAAAGGATGATGATAGAATCGTCATCCGTGAGCTGCCTTTGACAAGAGAAGAGATTCTGAGCTCCTGGATCCGTTACGGAGTGAGAGCGCCTGAAGACCGGGAAATATGATCCCCGGAGAACCCCGATAACGGATGATTCCCGGAAGCGGGGGGAGAGCAGCGGAAATATTTTGAATGGGTTACGCCCTGCGTGCGCTGCAACGCAAAAGCCGACTGCGGATCAGGTTCCGTGTCGGGAGGAAGAAAGGTCGAATGCGTACATTACGCATCGCATAGAATCCTGACGTCCGACTACAGCATGTTGTGGTCGGATGTTTTTTATCTTTCAATGTATTACAAAATATGATATCATTTCAACACCATATTTAGTAATACATTGGAGGCACCTATGGGAAGAAAAGCAAGCTACCCCGACTGGGTAAGCAAATATGTAAAAAAGGGTCAATATGTTAACAAGATAAATGGCAGTTATTACCTATATGAGGCACATTCGGAACGTCGAGAGGGGATCTCTCATCCTGTTCGTGTGTGTGACGGATATGTTGGCCGTATTACACAAGAGGATGGGCTGGTGCCCTCCAAGAAGCGAGACCACACTAAATCGGAGAACGTTTCTGTACCGAAACCCCTTCCAACAGCCAAGCCGGATGCCTGGGTCTTTGGCACTCACTATGCTGTAATCACGTGTTCGGAAAACATCCTGCTCGATCTTGAGAAAGATTATATGGATCAGGCGCCTTTGATCTACGTCATGTCCATATTGACGGCACTCTATAGCGAGAGCAGTCAATCACTATATGAGATGTCCGTGCTTGCGTTCAGGTTTCCGAATTTATCAATCGTTGTTCCGAAGGATAATCCAGCTTTCAAAGGTGCTTTGGAGCGGGGACCGAGAATGATTTCTGATGCAATAAGACGAACATATGGGGATGATTGGCCATTACTTCAAGCCTGTTTGTCCGCGTCGGTCATCATCAGAACCACAAGAGGATATAAAGCGACAGAGATTCAGGGATATGCACCAGACCTGTTCAGAAAATACGGATTGACGTTGAATATCAAGACCTTTGAGGCACTGAAGGAAGGACATTGACAATGGCCAGAGTTTATAAAGCTATCCCGGCGAAGTCTGAGAGGTTTCCTGATTGCAGAGTCACGGGGAGGGTTTTTATGGAGCTTTGCCGGGATACAGGGGACAGGAGATAAAATTTCAGGAATGGATTGACAGAATCAACAGTCAGTGAAATAATAAATATCAACTGATATAGAGGAGGGTGGGCATGAAAGCCGACCAGACAAAGCACAAGCAAATAAGTATATTCAACAGCCTGTCAACATTTTCTGACCGCCAGATCAACTGGCTTGTTTCGACCTGGGCGTTCACTTTTCGTCTGTTTGTATATCCGTTTATCAGACCTGAACGGTTTGACTGTCTGTTCAGCAGTGCGGATTCAAGGCCGGCAACATCCCCGCAGGTTACCGTTTCTCTTCTGATTATCCAGGCAATCTTCAAAAAGACAGACGACGAGATGCATAACTGGATGATGGGGGCGGATATCGCCCTCCGGTTTGCAACCGACACATTGGACTGTTCAGACGAGAATCTTCCAACCTCGGATAAGCAGCTTTCACGCTTTCAAATGAGATGTAAGGCCTATGCAGACAGTCATGACGGGGAAAATCCGATGGATAACTGCCTGCATCAGGTCGGATATGGCATGTGTGCGCTCATGGGAACTGACCTTACAAAAGTTCGGATGGATGCCGCACGGATTTCGGAAAATATGGTCCGTCTGAACAGAGAATCCCGAATCTATTCGGCAAATCTGAGAATGCTGAACCATCTCCTGGCTCAGAATGATCCGAAGCAGAAAGAAGCAATTGAAAAAGAGGGGCTGTGTCACTATTTTGAGGCGGATGACAGGAATAAGGCGCTGTACTATTCGCATATCGGTAAGGGAAACAGGCGGAAAGCGCTTTCCGAGGAAGCGGGCCGTATCCTGAAAATATGCAAAGAGGAAGACCTTGAAAGCGAGGAAGGCAGACAATTTACAGAGAGCCTGTCTGAACTGACCGTCGTGGGAAACGGGGGCCGTCGCGTTGTGACAGGGGTGGAGGGCATCCGGGCATCCCGGAATGATGCTGATCCGGATGCGGCAGCTCGTCAAAAAGCCGAAAAAGAGTTTATCGGATATGTGAGGGATCTGGCCGAAACAGTCGGGACGGATGAAAACCGGATTATCAGCTGGGATTTCGAGCAGAATGCAGTCAACGATCCGGTTATGGAAATGGCTTTTCTGCAGGAAGCGGGTGAAATTTTGTCAGGAATTGAATCCTGCAACCGGCTTCTTGGCCTGGAACCGCCGGAAGATATGGAAAGGTGCCAGAGGGTGCTTCAGGAAAAGATGCAGATTGTCAGGGAAAGAATCCGTGAGGCTGTCAGATCAGGACGGAAGGTTCCCCGGGCGATGAAACCTGAGCCTCTGGATGAGAAAAAGAAGGATTCAGAGGATTCATCTGACGGAAATACGCAGCTGACGATGGATGATCTGCTGCGCGATCTGGGAATCAGCACCGCAGGGGAACAGACAGAATCCCCGGAAACGAAGGAAACTACGACAGACTAAACAGGGCTGTGTAATTGGCCCGCGAGAAGGGATGTGTATTGTTTGAGTTATTGGGTGGTGCTTCTTGTCAGTCTGCTGGCCAGTTCCGTGGGATTCTACAAGTACATCTGGTTCATTTCTGTGGGATATGGGTTTTCCATTGCGGCCATAGGGATGGCGCTGGCGATCGGTTTTCACAATGGCATGGCTTTGCCGGAATGGATTGCCTGCATGCTGCTGATCGTCTATGGATTGCGGCTTGGCGGCTACCTGCTCATCCGGGAAATCAGGAGTGCGGAATACCGAAAGGTGCTCAGCCCGGAAATAAAGCGCAGTAAGAAGATGCCTTTTGTCGCGAAGGCAGGACTGTGGGTGTCCTGTGCCGTGCTGTATACGCTGATGACGATCCCGCTGTTCTTCCGCCTCAGGGATGGGGTAAAGCCGGATGCCATGCTGTGGATCGGTCTGGTGGTGATGGCCTGCGGCATTGTTCTGGAGAGTGTTGCGGATATGCAGAAGACAGCAGCCAAGCGCAAAAACAGTCGCAGGTTCGTGGATTCCGGGTTATACCGTTTCGTGCGATGCCCCAATTACCTGGGTGAACTGCTCCTCTGGCTGGGCATGTTCCTGACGGGCACGACGGCACTCAGGGGTGCTTTGCAGTGGATTCTGGCCCTGCTGGGCTTCCTGCTGATCGTGTGGGTGATGTTCAGCAGTGCACGCCGGTTGGAGCTGCGTCAGGACAGGAATTACGGTTCGGATCCGGAGTATCAGAAATATGTCAGCAGTGTTCCAATCATCATCCCCTTTGTGCCTCTGTACAGCGTGAAGAAATATAAATTCCTGATTGCATAAGAGGAAGACGGACTGTCTGACAATGCTGCCGATATTTGAAAATCCCATCGCTGACACAGGGCCGGGATTCCGCTCGCTCTTTCAGTGCTTCTGGTCCCACATTCATCGCCTGGGATGATGCAGCGGGTGAGGGTCATCTTCCCGTTCTGCATCCAGGCTTCGCCATGGTTCCTCCTGTGCTGATAAGGAGTTACTGAACAGTTACATACGCCATTATTGCCGGTTTACGTCATTTCCACGGATATCCCACCCGATGACGGGAAAACAAGCCGACCGGGGCTGTTGTTCCCTGCCCAATACAGGATAACCGTCTCCGTGTTCCCCTGCGCTCAGGGTTTGCCCGATCGCAGACCAAATCGCCTCCAAAATCGACGATTTGGTCTGGGATTTTTTCTTCATTGTCATTTGGGATTTTGCATGCAAAGGCCGTATGACTCGGGTGTACGAATAGATTTCCGGCATGAAAAAAAAGACAGGCTGAATGATAACAGCCCAAATCGATAAAGTACACGTCGATTTGGGCTTGGATAGGGGGAACGGCAGATGCTGATTGGGAGACAGAATGAAGTTCGGAACCTTCGGGAGGCAATGGAAAAGGATTCCTCTCAGCTGATCGCGGTCTGTGGGCGCTGGCGTGCTGGAAAAACGTTTCTGATCCGCGAGGTTTTTCAAAACACGTTCACATTCCAGCATTCCGGAGCATATAACACCAAAAAAGAGACTCAACTTTTCCTCTTTTACGAATCTTTGCTGGACGCAGGTTTACCAAAATCAGAACCGCAGCCCCAAAACTGGTTTGATGCATTTGCCCTTCTGAAGGCGGTCGTTCGCGGAAGCTCTCAGAAAAAGAAAGTGCTTTTCCTGGATGAGCTATCCTGGATGGACACGCCTAAATCGGATCTGGTTCCGGCACTGGAACATTTCTGGAATGCATGGGCTTCTGCCAGAAAAGACATCATTATGATTCTTTGCAGCTCTGCGACCTCCTGGATGATCAGCAGGATCGTCCATAACAAAGGCGGATTGTATAATCGTCTGACAGGGCGGATTGACCTTGAGCCGCTCTCTCTGGCCCAGTGCAGACAGTTCGTGCAGGTGAGAAACCTGGGTTTATCTGATTCGCAGATTCTGGAACTTTATATGGTTCTCGGTGGAATTCCCTTCTACTGGGAGCAGTTACAAAGAGGATATTCCGTCGCCCAAAACATCGATTTTCTTTTCTTCCGGCCAGACGCACCGCTGAAAGAAGAGTTTCGACATCTGTTCTCTTCTACTTTCAAAAGGCCTGAGCCTTATGAAAAGATAGTGATGGCGCTGGCCGGCCACCGCCAGGGTCTGACCAGGAATGAGCTGCTTGGGATGACAAGGCTGACGGGCTCAGGAACCTTTACCCGTTATCTGCAGGAGCTTGAAAGTGGCGGTTTCATCTGTGAATATCACGGCTATGGAAAGAAACGGAAGGACGGTCTTTATCAGCTGACAGATCCATTCGTCCTTTTTCATCATCACTTTGTCTCGAAATCGACTCAGGATTCTCATTACTGGTCGAATCAAATCCATACACCTGCTTTCGACACCTGGTGCGGTCTTTCCTTTGAACTGGTATGTCTGCTTCATGTCGAACAGCTAAAACGCGGTCTCGGCATCCAGGGCGTCATCACGGATGTCTGTTCGTTTTCGTGTAAAGCTGATCCTGATGCAGGAGTTCGCGGCTCGCAGATTGATCTGATGCTTGATCGTGCCGACCGTGTGATTAATCTGGTGGAGATCAAATATACGCAGGGGGAATTGACCATTACAAAGAGCATGGCAGAGGAGATCCGAACCAAAAGATCCGATTTCAGAACGGTAACCAGGAGTAAGTCGGCAATTCATATCACCATCGTCACGCCCTTTGGCCTGAAGTGGAACAGCTATGCGGGAGAAGTCCAGTCCCAGCTGACTTTGGAGAATCTGTTTGAGGATTGAACACAGGTCAGACTATGGATACTGCTCTGACCTCTTTTCTGTTACTGAGACATGTTTTGATATTCATCAAGCCGACGCCTGATGAAGCGCTGGGAAGACTTTTACCCGTCTCTTATGATCTGTTACAGAGAAAGGAGAAGGCTCTTATGCACTGCCGAAAACTGGCGGTCTGCCTGCTGGCTTTATTTTTTGTGTTTTCTGCACTGTCTGCTGCTCTGGCAGCGGGAACCCCGGCAGAACGAATCCAGGCCTTTGTCAATAAATATAAAGACGATTACGCGGCTTTCGACTGGACAGCGTCCATCGGAGAGCTGGAACCTCTGGAAGACATGGACTGGGAGGGGCTTGTCCATTCGCTTGGGTACAAGATTCTTCTAAGCTTTTTGTCAGTTGGTCGTATACGGTCTTTACCATGGCTCATCCTGAAATTACAGACCGTATTAATACAGCTTTCAATGATACACGCTATGAGTATTGGAAAGAAAAGGGGTATTCAGAGACCGTCATTCGTTATTGTTCGGATTCCCTCATTGAAAAATATCCAGCTGACGCTCTTGCCGAAAATATTGATTTGATCATCAACAGACTTCAGCCACAGGCGCTTAATAAGCTGATCCGGGGGATTCCCGCGTTCAGCGAAGCGGCGAAGGCAGGAAAACTCAGCGATCAGACCGGGATGGTAGTCAGTTCATACAGCTCCCCGGCTTATGTGGATAGAAAAAGCTCAGGAGACGATTTCTCTTCCAGCCTGTACGTTTCAATTAACACACTGATCCGAACTGATGGGAACGGTCAGGTTCAACCCCAAAGTACAAAGGAAAAAAGCAAGCTGTACTTTACCATGGTGCATGAAATGGTTCACCAGCTGATGAATGATTATACCCGGCAGGGCTTCGCCGTCACCGACGTACTTAGTGTTAATTCTTTTGTATCACTGGACGGGGGACAGCTCACTTGGGAGGAATATGCGATCAAAAAAGAGCATCTTCTCTATCCTGAGTGGTTTGTCGAAGGAACGGCGAATCTGGTCGCCGGTCAGTACTGGTCAGAAACCTCTTATCTGAGCAGGATGGGATTTATTGCTAAAGACGGAACGCCGCTTGATTGTACGGCGGAAACGATTTACGATATCTACCTGGAAAACGCGGAGCAGCTTGATACGGACAAACTGAGCAAAAGGGACAATGCCCGGTATGATTTCGGTCCGATTGCCATTGCCTGGCTGTCTGATCTGCAGGCCCAGGCGGATGGACTGGTTTCTGCGTTTTCCTGGGGATCTGACGGAAGCCTGACCTCTGTCAGGGAAAGTACGCTGCTGATGGGCTTCTCCCGTTTGCTTGAACGTCTTCACACAGGTGAAACACTGGATGATGTAATCCGGCGACTTACCCGTGCCCGTTTCCTGGATACGGAAGATTTCAGCCATCGGTTTATCTGCGGGGATGAAAACGGCATGGATCAGGAGACGGCATCTTTTGCAGCTGCCTGGATGAATTATCTGGCAAAACTTTCCCGGGAGCAGGGCCGCATTGTCTCGGGTTCCATTCTGGAAGGACTAAGTTCTGACTGCTATGATTTTCTGGATGAGAACAAGGAGGAGACTTGCCCGTTCTATCACATTTCACAGAGTGGTTTTGCTCTATCCAACATCAAAAACAGCGATGTTAACTGCCGGGGAAAATCCAGATTCTCTGTCTATACATACCGGCAAGGGGCAAGTTACCTCTGTTCAGAGGGTGCAAACTCTGTTTATCAGCAGGGATCCGGAGAAGCGCTTCGCTTTGTGATCCAAAGAACAGTTCCTGAAGAAAAACTGATTCCAGGCATTTGGAGGCCGTGGAAGTGGATGGCGTCGTTCTTTCCTCTCTTCAATACCAGGCTGCCGAAAAGCCAAAAAGTATCGAGATTGAGATTGACCTTCTGCCGGCCTGGCTGGACATCCTTTCTCCGGGTGAGCATCTGTTTACGGTAGTACTTGATGATGAGAAGGCAGTCACGGTGTCCTTTACCGTGGAGGAACAGATGCTGCCAGAGCCCACGCAGTCACCCACACCCACGGAGTCACCTGCCTCCGAAACGCTGCCGCAAACTGGTGATTCGTCTTCCATCCTGTTCTGGCTGGTGACAGTGCAGATCGGATTGCTTGGCCTTGGCGGACTGTTGTTTACGAGTCGCCACAAATCTCTTCGATTTCGTCCCTGAACACTCTGATTTTTTTTCTGTTTATCCCGGGACGATGAACCGTTCAGACCTGCAACGAAGAAGTGCGAGTCTTGTGAGAAAAGGAGTATTCGCACGTGAATCTGTATCCCGAAATCCGACTCCTCGAAGTGGAGCAGTGCCTGCAATCACAGACTTTTCCGTTGCTGTGCCGAAGTGTATCCGAAAAGTAGCCGCCATTCTGCTTAATCCATTCGTAAAATCACCATACTATACATCTGAACGTACAATAATTTCTGATGACGTACCTGCATCTGGTTTAACCAGCCTGATTTCTGTTTTCAAGCCGATCTTGGAAGAAATCCTGTTCAGCGATTCGATAGAGAAATTATAATCCCCACTTTCGTATTTAGAAATCATTGATTGCGAGACACCAAGGTAATCTGCAAGTTCCTGCTGACTCCATCCTTTCTCTACTCTGAAGTTTACAATTACACAGGCGATTTCGTTTTTTTGATGCTGAGCTTCGTAAGCCCATCCTGTTTCGTTGTTTTCTTCAAGACGATCAAAAATCGAAAATAGTGGATCACGCGGTAACGGTTCCCTTATCATGATCTCCCTCCTGTTATGAGTAATAATCTTCTTTGCGCAACAGCCCTGAATTTTGTGTAATCTTTGCTATCTTTCTCGACAAACTCTGTAAGTTAAAAGCAATACAATACCATTTGGCATAACATCACTTTCTGCTGTCAATGGGTAAATCTTATCACCTATAAGTGATAACCTCAAGATGCAATTTGAGCGAAAAATGACTCGCAAGCCTAAATGCCGCGTATGGCTGTGCCATGCTACTTAGCATATGCTATGCGGGGGCTCGGTTCGGAGGTTCAGCACGCGAAAAAAGTACAGAGGCGTGTCTTCTGGCTGTTCAATCTGATTCAGACAGGCTATAATCTAATCAGCAATTTGGATTTTTAGCTTTGCCCGAGCCTGCCAGATCGGGAAAAGGATTTGGCAAAGGCTGCACTGGTTTGTCAAATCATCACCCCTGTCATTAAACAAACATAAACAGAAGGAAGAGGAGGAGAATCACTATGACACATGAGGATTCTACCTCTCTCTGAGCGACGACGTGAAGGGGAAGATCAAATCCTGCAAGAGTTCAGATGAGATGCTTGGCGTACTGAAGGATGCCAATGTCGAGCTGGATGCCGCACTTCTGGAAGATGTCACCGGCAGCCGCCAGATAGAGGTCCATGCAGCCGGATGGACTAACCTACCTAACTGTAGTACGATCCATGTGCATTGGGACTGGTGACGTGTTTCCCAAAGATGCATTTTCCTTGCGGGATCCTGCCGTACAGGGGCGGTAAAGGTGTGAACAGAACGCTGCGACGCCGAATAGTATCCGAAAAGTTGACGTTTTTTGTATCTGTTCAGTCTGATTCAGACAGGCTATAATACAATCAGCAATCCGGAGGCAATCCGGATTTTTTTATGCCCGGACTGCCGGATCGGGGAGTGGGCCATAACCGGTTTGTCAGAATATGCCCCCTATTCGTCATACGATACTGAAAGCCGAAGCAATACACAGGAGGAGGACAGCGGTGAAGCCACGGATATATGACCGGAACATGAACTACCTCGGGTCCCTGGACCGGGCCATGAATGTGAGTTTCACCCATGTCTTCAATGACCTGTGGCAGGCGGGTTTCTCCCTGCCCGTCCGGGATGAGGCCAACGCGCTCTGCCAGGGGGTACACACCATCGTGGATATCCCGGATGGCACCCGCTCGGCCGGCAAGTACCGAATTTCAGGTGAGCCGGAGACGGAGCTGCGGGATCATGAGAGTGTCCACAGCTATACCCTGGAACATGTCCTGGCCTTCCTTCTGGATGACCGGATTCACGGATACCTGGAGCTGGGCGGCAGCGGGATCACCACAGAGGATGTGATCCGGCGTCTTCTTGAATTTCAGAGTACGAACAGATGGCAGCTGGGCAGGTGTGATTTTCACTATGAATTTCAGTATGCCTGGGAGAACGAGGACGTTCTGAGCGCCATCTTCTCCATTCCAACCTGTTTCAGCGAGCCCTACCACTTTGTATATGACACGGACACGCTGCCCTTTACCCTGCATCTCCTGCGGGGCAGCAGTGAACCGGAATGCGAACTGCGGTATGGACGCAATGAGCAGGGGATCCGCCGCGGTCGGGACATTTCCGGCCTGTGTACCCGGCTGTACTGCCTGGGAAGCGGCGAAGGGGTCAATCAGACGGGCATTACGGATGCTGCGGACAATGTGTCGGGCCTTCCATACATTGACTCCCCAAACATTGCAAAATATGGGGTCATTGCCCGCCATCTCATCGACACCAGTATCAGCAATCCGGATGTTCTGTACGAAAAAGGGAAGGCGTACCTGCAGGCTCTGGAGGAACCGCAGGTCAGCTATACCATTACGGCTCTGGATCTGTTCCGGCGGACCGGACTGGACTGGGATCGCCTGGAAGAGGGGCGGATCATCCGAATCGTGGATCCGGGGATGGACATCGACCTGTGCACCACCATTATCGAGTATCGGAAAGAGGACACGGAGCAGCGACCGCTGGAGGCGCAGGTGACATTGGCCAGCCGGACGGAGAATGTATCCAGTATGCTGGAACGGATTGCTCAGCAGAGCGCCATAAATGTGCAGTACGCTCAGGGGGCAACAAATCTGTTCCCCCTGCAGATCATGGATAACGCGGATGAACGACACCCGGCGCGGCTTCGGTTTTATGTACCGGAGTCCTGCAAAAAGATCAACCGGGTGCTGCTTTCTTTTACACTTTCTCCGTTCCGGGCTTATTCTACCGGCGCGGAGGCGGGCGGCAGTGACAGCCGGACTACTTCGGCCGGCGGGGAAAGCACGCAGACCAGCTCATCCGGTGGCGGCGGAACGCAGACCAGTTCCTCCGGCGGAGAATCGACCCGGACCAGTTCGGGAGCCAGCGTCTCCAAAGGCACCACGGAGCAGCGGACGGTGGTGGAAACGATCGCCACCAGTTCACCCATGCAGGAGGGAAGCCTCGGGGATATGTCCGGCGGATCGGTTAACGCGCTGGGGCAGTACATGAACGAGACCGGCGCAGCATCAGGAAATACGGGAAGTTCCGGGGAACTGAATACCGGGGCAGCCAGGAACGGAAACGGCGTTATGACCAGTACCGGCGGGGCCTCCGGCAATACCGGAGACTGTGGGGAACTGACGACCGGCGCGGCGCGGAACAGCAGTGGGGCCATGACCAGCACCGGCAGCGCCGGGAGTCACAGTCACTCGGTCAGCACAGACAGTCACCATCACTATTTCAGTGATTCGGCCTCCCTGGCCATTGGGCATACGCATTACGTATACGGCACGGGAAAGAATACCGGCGGTATGTCCACCAACTACAGCAAGACCGTGTCCATCTCCGGGAATACCGGAAGCAGCAGCCCCGGCGGGAGTACCGGCAGCAACGGAAGTCACAGTCACAGCATGGGACACTGGCACACCCTGAGCGGGCATACCCACAGCCTTGGCAGTCACACCCATGGCATGGGCCACTGGCATACGCTGGATGCTCACAGTCATTCGCTGGGCAGTCATACGCATTCCCTGCAGCATCAGCATCGGTTTCCCCACACCCATGATGTACGGGTGGCGGTGACAATTCCGAGCCTCGAAGTGAATCTGGAAGGGCATACGCATACAGTTTCCATACCGGCGCATACCCACAGCGTGTCCATTCCGGACCATTCACATACGGTTCAGTTACCTGCGCATACTCACGGCTTTTCCCTTCCGGATCATAAACACGGCATCGTCTACGGCATCTATGAAGGTGGTCGCGCCGAGAGTGTGCAGGTATCGGTAGACGGGCAGCTTCTGCCGGATTCGGCGGTGCTGGATGCGTCAGGACGTCCACTGTCCGAAATAGACGTCGTTCCGTATATGCAGATGTCCGGCGGGAGGATCGCGAGGGGAACCTGGCATGAAATTACCTTGACTCCGGACCGCCTGACACGCATTGAGGCGAACCTCTTCGTGCAGACGTTTGTGACCAGTTGGTCAGGAGGGAATTATTAGTGGGCCGGATGCGCAGCATCCGTTTGCGTACTATGGGAAATGAAATAGCTGCAGTGCCGAAAGACCAGTCCACGGATCAGAGCAGGGCCGGATGCGCAGCATCCGTTTGCATACTATGGGAAATGAAA
>JAFUBF010000500.1 GCA_017460325.1 Clostridia bacterium
TCCGTTTCTGCCACCGTTCCCCGGCATCTTTCCGGGCTGTCCGTTCATGCTCTTCGGCATGCCTGTGCAGGAACCGTTTTTCCCGTTCCGGGCTTCTTTGCGGGCTGCGCTTCTCTCAGCTTCCGCATTCAGGATGAGGTCCGCCTGCTCCCGGGTCATGTTTCCGGCCTCCACATAGCCATCCAGCTCAGTCTTCAGGGCCTCCTGGCGCTTCTGTACCTTCGCATTGTATCTTGCCTCGGCGTATGCCGCATATGCCTACATCAGTGCCGTATCGGACGACTGAGCCTCCTCAGTGGTCGCAGTATCCTCAGCCGGCGTTGTCGTCTCTTCCACTGCAGCGGGATTCTCCGTCGTCTCCGTTGCCGTCTCTGCAAATGCAGGAATGCTCAGGGAAAGTATTGAAGCCAGAGCCAGTGTGGCCATCCAGGTCTTTTTTGTATTTTTCATCTCAGTCAACTCCTTTTCTGAATTGCCCCGTTCATCGGGGACAGGTGCATTATAAATTGACAACCTTTCCCGAACCTTTCAAAACTCAGCTTTTTCAAAACTTCTTTCCGGGCCATTGTTTTCTCTTTGCGTTGACTCATATCTGTTTCTGCTCCCTGTACATCCACCGGGCGTCTCTCTCCCTCAGCCGGTCCGGTGTCATCTTATCCCGCATCCGTCCCGACAGAAACTGACGGATGATGGGCAACCCTCCGGCTTAATGTACCGTAGAACCGTAAAATCATCATGTGTCAAAGCGTTGGATCTTCAGGCACGAATACCCGTTGACGTTTCTGAAAAATCCGTTGCTTTCAGACCGTGCTTCTGCTATACTCGATTTGTATCATTGTGCCATTCCGGAGAGGTTAAGAATCCGGGATGATAAGCCGATAAGGAGCGAACGGTGAGCATCGTGGTTGAAAAGAAACGGACCTGTAAAAAGTTCGTACGGGCGTGAAATGCCGACAAACATGCGCCTGATTTCATAAAGCAGGACCGCGTGAACCATCAGAAAAAACTGTCTTCCTCTATCTTTTGTCTGATCTGTGAACATCCCTTCGCACCATAACCCGATCGCCAATGGCGACATCAGTTTACGATGCATGAAATTGCATGGACCAATGTGAGGAATGTTATGAAAATTAAGATTCAGTCATCACAGGACAGTTTCCGTGATCTCAGAGAGGGCGGAGCATACTATATAGATAAAACAGATATCATTCGTGAATATCTGGAAGAACACTTTGAGAAAGCCGTCATGTTTACAAGACCGCGCCGGTTTGGTAAATCGCTTACCATGACGATGCTTCGTGATTTTCTGGACATCAGACAGGATAGTAAGAGTATCTTCGAGGGCCTTAAGATTATGAACTATCCTGAACTGATACGTGAATACATGAATCAGTATCCGGTTATATTCATTTCTCTGAAAGAGGTATTTGGGCAAGATTCTGACAGCATATATGAAGCTTTTTGCCTGACTGTTGCAAATGCACTTAAAGAACTGGATGATATTCTGGATGCAGAAGAAATAAGAGAATCGGATAAGGTATTATTTAAAAAAATTGAATATCAGGAAGCAAATAAAGCAAATACGATTGCTGCGTTAGATTTGCTAGCACGTATGCTTTATGACCATTATCAAAAACCTGTCTTCGTCATCGTTGATGAGTATGATGTTCCAATGGCCAAAGCATATGGGACTCCCGCATATGATCAGGTTCGCGACATGATTGAGCGTATGCTCAGCTATGTCTGCAAAACAAACAACAATGTAAAAGGGGTCATCCTGTCCGGATGTCTGTACACGATCAAAAACAGTACATACACCGGTGTGAACAATGTCGTGCCGTATACGGTACTGTCGCCTCTGTTTGCCTCCTCGATTGGATTCACGGATGAAAACGTGAGAAAACTTCTGGAAGACGCAGGACTCTCCGATCTGTATGACACCGTAGAAGAGTGGTACGACGGGTATATCTTTGGCCGGGAGAGAATGTACTGTCCCTGGGATGTGCTGTCCTTTGTAAAGTCCAAGCTGGACGGCTCCTACAGCGAGGCAATGGGGCCGGAAAGCTATTGGGTGCGTACATCGGAGACATTCCTGATTCACGACTTCCTTGGGCGAACGGCCGCTGCCAATGAGCGCTTTGAACAGTTACTGGCCGGAAACACCATTGATTGCAGCGTTAATAAATTTGTCTCCTATCACAGAATGCATGAAAGCAATGAAAACATGTGGTCAGCGCTGGTGGAGACAGGGTATCTGACTAAAGCAGTTACAGAGGAAATGCCCCTCATGCCGCTGAAAATTCCCAATAAAGGCATCCAGATGGTATTTCGCCAGGAGGTTTGGAATTACTTTAACGACAAGGTGGACAATGTCTTTGTCCGGGACCTGGTGAACGCCCTCTGGGCCGGGGAGATTCAGAAGGCAGAAGCTGCCCTGAATCAGATTCTGGAGCCAACGCTGTCTTTCTATCATGAATACCACGAATACAGCTATCACCTCATTCTGGACGGCTTCTTCACAGGACTGGGTTACCGGGTTCAGTCTGAGAGAGAGACGGGTTATGGACGAAGCGATCTGATCATTCCTGATCCTGCACGTCAGAGGTGCCTGCTACTGGAGCTCAAACACGTGAAAGAGGAAGCGGAAATGGAAACGGCGCTTCATGAGGCAGAGAGTCAGATCATTAAGAAGAAGTATGAGAGTGAGTTGCTCTATGAAGGGTATCCCACACGAATTCAGTACGGAATGGTTTTCTGTGATAAACGTACACGTATTACCAAAGTGCACTGAGAAACAGCAGGGCGGGAAATGAGGCGCAGCGATCGAGGCGCACAAGACTGCAGCGATAAATGGAAGGCAGGATAATTCTCTCATCAAAGTTCCATAACGACAGAAGCATACAGAGGCCCATGCATATGCAACCGTTTTGACGGTATTATCCCTTCGTAACAGCCGGAGGAGACGGACGCACAGATGCTTATATTCGCGTTGTTCGAGAACGGAGGAACTGGTTTCCCTGCGGTTTCCGTTTCCCCTCCTCCAAAAAGATGTCTCTCGCCGACCAGAAACAGATTATCGACATCATTCACCATTGCTTCACAGAGACCAAAAAACGACATCGGTTGCATATGCATTGAGCCCGTAGATTGAGCCTCATGGAAAATGAGCAAAGGAGAGAAGTACTTGAAAGTTTTTAACACAACGGCAGTATGTATACCGGAAAAGCATTATATGGTTGACCTCTCCGAACGTGTAAAAGAAATCAAAAAACTGGTAGATGCCGGCAAGTATTTTACGATTAACCGGGCCAGACAGTATGGGAAGACAACCACACTGTATGCGCTGGATGTTGCATTATCCGCCGAGTATGACATGATCAGCATAGATTTTCAGGACGTGACAGATGCTGATTTTCGAAACGAGTCAGAGTTTACCAGAGGCTTATCACAAATGCTGTGTGATACAAGAGATAACATCGATATTCCTGTTCCTGATAAATACTATGATCAGTTCCAAACCCTTGCGCAAAGAACAGACAATGTGAAATTAAGCGATTTGTTCAGGATTTTTGACAGATGGTGCAGGGAAAATCTAAAACCGGTAGTTGTGATAATTGATGAGGTGGACACAGCGACCAACAACCAGGTTTTTTTGGACTTTCTTGGAAAACTCAGATCAAATTATCTGAAGAGAGAGAAGAAGCCGACATACAAAACTTTCCATTCCGTCATCCTCGCCGGTGTAACAGATGTCAAGTATCTGAAAGGCATGGTTCGGCCTGAAGGTGAGCATAAAGAGAACAGTCCCTGGAACATTGCCGCTGATTTCACGATTGATATGAGTCTCTCCGAATCCGGCATTCAGGGCATGCTGGATGAGTATGAAGCAGATCATCACACAGGGATGAACACAGCGGCTGTTGCAAAACAGATCAGAGAATATACAAACGGCTACCCGTTCCTGGTCAGCAGAATCTGTCAGCTTCTTGATGAGAGAATGATTCCGGATACCTTCAGCAATTTGGCAGATACATGGACACAGGATGGCGTAGATTTAGCTGTCAAGATGATTCTCAGCGAAGAAAATACACTCTTTGATTCGCTCATGGGAAAGCTTCGGACGATGCCCGGTTTACGTGGACAACTGAAAGAGATTCTTTTCGAAGGCGAAACAATTCCAAACCTTCCCGATAACAATGAGCAGAAGCAGCTTCGCATGTACGGTTTTATCGTAAACAACCATAATACAGTTGCTGTTGCAAACCGAATCTTTGAAATGCGTCTCTATAACTTCTTTATCGGAGAGAGCCGGTTTGCAGAGGAGCTTCGCGGCGACGCATTGGATCATAAGCCGGAATTTATAAGGGATGGACAGCTGGATGTTCCCCTCATTATGGAACGTTTTATTGAAACCCAGAAATTCATCCGAAATATGGATGATGAAGAGGCTGAAAAAAGGTTTCTTGAAAAAGAGGGACGTGAGAAGTTTCTGACCTATCTGTCGCCGATCATTAATGGCGTTGGCACCTTCAGCGTAGAGGAACAGACCCGGGACCGAAAGCGGACGGATGTGGTTATTCATTATCGCGGCAGGCGATACGTCGTAGAACTGAAGATTTGGCACGGGAAGAGCAGAAACGAAGACGGCGAACAGCAAATCATTGGATATCTGGACCGCTTCGGTCTGAAAACCGGTTACATGCTCAGCTTCAGCTTCAACAAGAACAAAGAGCCAGGTGTTCACAAGGTTCACATTGGGGACAAACTTCTGTATGAAGGAGTTGTGTAACAGAATCAGGTCAACGTTCCTTTTTGAAAATGGGCGCCCGACAACCGCGAGGAGCGGCTAAGAGAACTCCGGAGAAGGTTCTTACCTGACTGTTTTTACCCGTATCTTTTATGCCGAACGACACATCCGGTTTGGAACGCCGGGACTTTTCCCTCCTGACGGGAAACAGACAAACGCAGAGATAACCGCGTATGCCCTCCGGCATACGAATCCTCCACCTTGCGCGAGTGATTCAGGAGAAATCACGGTAAAGCCAAACAGAACAAGGCAGCGTCATCCCTCGTGGGACGACGCTGCCCGATTCTTTTATAGGCCGTTGCGTAATTAGCGGTGCATTACACCCATGTTCGGCATTCCGCTCTGTCCCTGAGTGCCATTCTGCGGTACAGCCCAGGGGCCTCTGCCGGTATTGCCGTTGCCGCTCTGGGGCATCATGCCATTATTGCCGTTCTGAGGCAAGGAATTGGTATTTCCCATACCCGGATTCACCCGGTTGTTTTTTCCGTTTCTGCCACCGTTCCCCGGCATCTTTCCGGGCTGTCCGTTCATGCTCTTCGGCATGCCTGTGCAGGAACCGTTTTTCCCGTTCCGGGCTTCTTTGCGGGCTGCGCTTCTCTCA
>JAFUBF010000501.1 GCA_017460325.1 Clostridia bacterium
ACAGGAGGAAAGTGGAAATGAAGAAAGTTGTTTCTCTGGTTCTGAGCCTTTGCCTCGTCTTTGCCTTTGCGGCAATGGCCGGTGCGGACGGGAAGTTCACCCCGGGCACCTATGAGGCATCCGCACCGGGATATGTGACAGACCCGGGCGCCATCACGGTAAAGGTTACCGTCGATGAGAACGCGATCACCGCCATCGAGATTGAGGGCGAAGGCGAGCAGCCGTTCGGCGTGCCTGCATTCCCCACCATGATCGAGGCCCTGATCGGCAAGGATTCTGCTGACTTCGACGCCGTTGCCGGTGCAACGATGTCCTCCGGCGGTGTCAAAGAAGCCGTTGAGAAGGCTCTTGCAGCTGCCAGCGGTGAAGCAGTGGAAAACACAGCTGCCGTGGCATTCACTGCCGGCACCTATGAGGCAACTGCTGAGGGATACAACGGCCCCGTGACCGTCTCCGTTACCTTCTCTGCAGATGCCCTGACGGCTGTTGATGTCGTTACCTCCAGTGAGACCGCTCACGTGGGCGATCTTGCCTATAGCATCATGATTCCGGATATGATCGCTGCCAATGGCTCCGGCGTAGACGGTGTCTCCGGTGCGACCTTTACCACCCGTGCCCTGCGTGCGGCCGTGAACGATGCGGCTGAGCAGGCTGCCTGCACCAACCTGGACGCCTTTAAGACCGCCAAGGTTGAGCATGCCGCTCAGGCTCCCATCGAGGAGACCTATGATGTGGTCGTTGTTGGCGCCGGCGGTGCCGGTATTGCTGCCGCGGCCCAGGCTGCCCAGAACGGCAACACCGTACTGGTTATCGAAAAGAACGCGGAAGTCGGCGGAAATACGCTCGTTTCCGGCGGTCAGTATCAGTCCGTCATGCCCTACCTCGTATGGGATCCTGCTGATCCGGATGCCGAGACCGGTGTCTATGCATACGACGGCCAGACCTACAACAAGGTCAAATCCGCCAACGGCTGCATCAAGGAGCTCAAGATCATCCTGAACTGGAGCGAGGAGCCCTTTGATGAGGCGTTCTACAAGGACAATGAGTTCGTCGCCGGTGACGCAGCTGAGCTGAGCAAGCACGGCGTACATGCAGAATATCTGCCTGTCCTCCAGGAGCTTAAGAAAGAAATCCAGGCCTACCTTGACTGGGCAGAGCCGCAGATGGCAGCCGGCAAGGACGAGAGCCAGCTGACCCTCTTCTCCACCATGAACCTGCACATTTTCCAGACCTATTACGGTGGTCTGCGTCAGAGTGCTGACAAGAGCCAGTGGATCTATGGCGACATCGATCTGGTCAAGCAGTTCATCGCCGGCGGCCAGGGCCTCAAGGAGTGGCTGGAGGACCAGGGTGCACACTTCATCGAGGATACTCAGCCGACCCTGATCGGTGCTCTCTGGTATCGTGAGAACGAGTATCTGCCGCAGGACGGCAACTGGGGCACCTATTTCGTAGGACCTGTTGCCACCATCACCAACGCCAACCCGGCCAACAAGATCATGCTCCGCACCACTGCGAAGGAACTGATCAAGGAAGGCGACAAGGTTACCGGTGTTAAGGCCGTTATGTATGACGGAACCGAAGTTACCGCCAAGGCAACCAAGGGCGTCGTTCTGGCGACCGGCGGTTTTGCCGCAAACATCAACCTCGTACTGGATAACAACGTTTACTGGGATACCGCTTATCTGACCACCTCCACCAAGACCACCAACCGCAGCACGCTGCAGGGCGACGGCATCGTCATGGCAACCGCTGTTGGTGCCGCAACAACCGGTATGGGCTTCACGCAGCTGATGCCGATCTCCTGGGTCGACAACGGCAACCTGGCCTTCGGCGGCGGCAACTATGCCTGCTGGATCAACCCGACCACCGGCAAGCGTTTCGTGGATGAAGGTTCCGAGCGTGATGTTCTGTCTCTTGCCGAGTTCCGCAACGGTATCGTCAAGAACAATACCCCGGGCGTCTTCATCGAGTTCTACAACGCCGAGCAGAAGATCCCCGGACCGCCCACTGCCCAGCTGAAGGCAGAGGACTTTGCGGGCCGTTACTATCACATCAAGGGAACTGTTGAAGATCTGACCAAGCTGTTTGCGGATCCTGAGTTTGCAGGCGTTACCGCAGATCCGGCCACCGTCATTGAGACCATTAAGGCTTATGACAACGCCGTGATCACGGGCGGAGAATTCCCGGATGTCTCCAAGGGCATCGTTTCCCGCACCGTCGGCAACTGCGAAAAGGATGAGAACGGCAAGTACGTCGCGGACACCTATGATCTGGAAGGAACCGACCTGATCGTCCGTCTGATGGCTCCCTCTACCCATCACACCATGGGCGGCATCGTTGTTGACACCGAACGTCATGTTCTGGATGCCGATGGCAAGGTCATCCCGGGCCTCTATGCAGCCGGCGAAGTCACCGGTGGCATCCATGGCGGCAACCGTCTCGGCGGCAACGCGATCGTTGAAATCTTTGTTTCCGGCCGCACCGCTGCTCAGACCATCGACGCTGACAACAAGTAATCCCACCTCAAACAGGCGCTGCCTTGCAGCGCCTGTTCTTTTTTCATGCACGAAATGTCCTGAGCTAACAGGATGGATGAGCACCGGAGTATCTGAACCCCCTCCGCCCCGTACGGTGCCCTGCGTTACTACTGAGGACAGGCACAGCAGGAACCGGCGAGTCCCTGTTGATTGGAACAAAAACACATCCTCAGGTAGCGTGATGTTGCAAAGGAAAAGCCTGTTTGGCTTCTCCTTTTTCTGTTCCTGCCCAAGTCCGTACTCTGCTTACAGATCGCTCATATGGATGGACGCTTAAGGGGATAAGGCATGTGTGACGAAAGATCACGTTGTGATCAGCTCGGAAAAGCACCCGAGGAGTTCTGAAAATGTGTTCAGATGCCAGGTTGCCCGTTCATCCTCCCGGGCATCTCCCATGACCGCACAGTCAAAGCCGCCCCGGATCGCCGCCGTAACACCTGCACGGGCATCTTCCACTACCAGACACTCCCCAGGCTGCAACCGGATCATTTCAGCAGCTTTCAGGAACACCTCGGGGTCTGGCTTGGAATGGGTAATGCAGTTCCCGTCTGCCACGGCATCAAAGAAATGGCTGAGACCGATCCGCTCCAGAATGAATGGTGTGTTCTGGCTGGATGACCCTATGGCCAGCTTCAGTCCGGCTCTGCGAAGCCTGTTCAGGGTATCCCGGACTTCCTCCGACAGATCCGCCGGAGACATCTGGTCCAGCAACCGGCGATACTGCGCATTTTTCTCCTCTGCAAGAGTCGCCTTCTCCGCTTCCGTAAACGTTCTGCTGCTCTTCTTCAGGATAAGTTCCAGGCTTTCCAGACGGCTCACCCCCAGCAGATGACTGTACTCTTCCCGGTCAAATGGAATGTCCAGTCGGTCCGCCAGTGACTTCCATGCCAGATAATGGTACTCGTCGGTGGAACAGATCACACCGTCCAGATCGAAAATAACGGCTTTGTATTTCATCACTCACCTCAGGAATGTCCCCGCACGAGACGATGCAGAGAGCACCTTCCTTCATCACATTCGCGATCAATAACACATGTCCGCAAGGAGATCCTCCGAACAGTTCCCGGAAGATTTCGGCATTCTGACGGAACATGGTGTTCCTTCCCTGACCGGTAAACCCGGCCATTTGCCCCATTGATTCCAAACAGACTGACCCTCCGGAAATAAACCGGCATCGTCCGGGACATGGCCTCCGAGAGTTCTGTTCCTCTACGTGTGTTCGTTGACTTCCGGGAACCATATCCTGCAGATATCGCCTTTTTCCTCCCTCAACGCGGCCCATTGTCATGGAGATGCAGACCCGATGTCCTTCGGGCACTGCAGAAACCGGACACCCTGAGTCTCGCATGGTCTGTCCGGCAGCAGTTCCCTGCTCTCAAAATTGCGGTCCTTCTTTTGCCCATTGGAATCATCTGATCTGCTTTGTTCTGCCCTGCGTGTCGTTCCAATCATGCCACGGCCAAACCGATCCGTTTGTTCCGGCTGCTTTTCATCCATTTGCCGGACCTGTGCAGCCGGATGACAGTGTTGTCGAAGAGCCGGCGCCTCATAATCGAACATCTATGCAGGAACTTCCGGGCACCGTACCGTACCCGGAAGTTCCCGTTTTACTGAATCTTTTGTTTTGTTTTCAAAAGGGGAACACATTCCTCCGGCAGAACGGTTATTTATGCTCTGCACACAGTTCTCTTAACTCATCGCTGAATCCGTCCAATTCCTCCAATGTAATGACGCCATCTCTGAGCAACTCCAGGAGGTTGAAGAACATCTCGCTACGGCTCATCTCCGCCACCACACCCACATGCTTCTTATCTTTCCGGATTCTCTTTTCCAATGTCCAGAATTTATCTGATGCTAGATCCGGTCCTGCCAGAATGCCGGCATATTCACGAACAAGCTTTCCCATATGCCGTTCCTGCCATTCCGGAAGTCTTTTTCGAAACAGTTTCCAATCCGATTCATTGACTCCCATTCTGATCTCCCTCCTCATCCGTTTCATTCAAATCGGTCACAGTCTGAATCACGATACAGAATCCGTAACCTTTTTCGGCCTTGTCCTTCTTGATTCCCAATAGTATCTGATGAACATCAAAGTTCAGAATATCGTAATTATGACTGCCAGGATATTCTGACAGAGGTGATGTAGTGTGATATCGCTCTGACCTTCTCGCTCATTCCTCTTGTTGACGTGAGATATTTGATAAATCAAAACTCTCCATCAATCAAAACATCATCTTTGCCCCGCCTTTGTCGACATAGATCCCATCCCTGGTTATTCAGCGGATAACGCTGTTCGTTAAAAATCATAAATCTGCATCATTACCACTCCGGATATCTGGAAACAAGAGTATCCCACTGTCGCTGATTCATATGGCCATTCGCAACAGAAGCCTTGCACAGTGTGTCCACCGCCCTCGCCATACCGAAATATCGAGGATCCCCTTCCCTGTCATATCGCTCACAGTCTTCAATCGTGTTCTTTAAAACCTCTCCATAGATGGGAAATTCTATCTTCACATTATCATTAATCCATTTGGTTTGTTTCACTACAAAGATCCTCCTTCCTGTTCTTTATAATTGACTATCTATGTCCTCTCCAGCTTTTCATACCGTATATCCTGCTGCAAGGATCCATATTATCAGGTTTGTGTTCCCAACAATAGCACTCATCTGAAGATGTGGTAAGTTGTGGCATACACCCGTTCCCAATCACCTTCCTCATCTGTTTCATTCAGGTCGGTCATTGTCTGAATTATAACACACACACGGGCATTCTACCTATAAAAATCCCGGGAGTCAGTTGCTCCCGGGATTTCCTGTAGATCATAAATCCTGTCATCGTGAGGTGCTCAGTGACGACGAAGCGATTTCCTCCGATTCACGAGTCCCATATAAATCAGCGCCAGTCCGCTCACACATCCCGTGGTTATCCACATCAGGAGATGATCATTTTCACCTGTGTCAGGTACCTCCTCAGCAGGCGCAGGCGTCGGTTCTTCCTTTTCAGGAATATGACGGTTCTTCCT
>JAFUBF010000035.1 GCA_017460325.1 Clostridia bacterium
CCGTCCGCCGGAGAGATGCCGCAGACGACCATCGGCACCACCGCCCGATATCCCGGAAGCATCTCCGCCGCCGGATTGGCATCATCCGTAATGGTATCGCCCACCCGGGTATCATGAATGTCCTTGATGGAGGCCGCAATATACCCGACATCTCCCGCTTTCAGTTCCGGAAGCGGCTCATAGTCCGGGGATCTGGCACCGACTTCCACCACTTCAAATCGGGCACCGGAGTTCATCATCCGAATCGTCATGCCGGCGCGGACTGTTCCGGAGACGATTCGGACGAAGCAGATTGCCCCCCGGTAATTGTCATAGAAGGAATCGAAAATCAGCGCCTGAAGGGGCGCATCCGGATCCCCCTCCGGTGCCGGCACCGACCTGACGATCTGCTCAAGCACCTCATCAATGCCGATTCCGGCCTTCGCTGAAATCAGCGGTGCCTCATCTGCCGGAAGGCCAATGACATCCTCAATCTCACTGCGCACCTCATCCGGTCTTGCACTGGGAAGGTCGATTTTATTGATGATCGGCAGGATCTCCAGATTGTGTTCCAGCGCCATGTAAACATTCGCCAGTGTCTGCGCCTCGACCCCCTGGGTGGCATCCACCACAAGCAATGCTCCCTCACAGGCCGCCAGTGCGCGGCTGACCTCATAGGTAAAGTCCACATGACCCGGGGTATCACTCAGGTTCAGCACATATTCCTCTCCGTTACCGGCCCTGTAAAGCATTCGCACGGCTTTACTCTTTATGGTAATTCCCCGCTCACGCTCCAGTTCCATGGAGTCGAGGATCTGTTCCACCATCTCCCGTTTCTGATATACGCCGGTCTTTTCCAGCAACCGGTCAGCCAGCGTGGACTTCCCGTGATCAATATGTGCAATGATACAGAAATTCCGGACATGATCCATTTTCTGATCTGCCAATCCATACGCCTCCCTCTTGGACAAGTTCCGGGTCCCTGCCGGGCCCGGCGTGACGCCTGACGCATGTCAGGCCTGAAAAAGTCTATGCGGTTCCCTGCGCCGGGCCGGTTCACGCATTCCAGAAAAAAAGCAGGACGAACCTGCTAAAAGAACAGTCAGGAAAGCTCCTTCCGGCGAGGTTAAAGAGCCATTTTCCCGGCCGGATCCCCGTCTGTCCACAGAGGCAATCCAATCCTGCCCTTCTCTGCCCGGATCGGTCATCCAGCGCTGACCGTTCAAACGCGAAAGACCCAGGCAGCGGTCAGCAACAGAATGCATCCCATCAGATAGCAGAAAAACAGAAGCAGTTCGCTGAACGCGAAGCGAAGCGACCCAAGACTGTTCAGGGATTCAATTCGGTCGGTGACAAACAGCATCACGGACCCCATGATTCGCATGAAACCACCCGCCATCCCACCGAATCCCATTCCGAGGAGCGTTGCTGAATAGGAAACCACATTCGCGACCAACAGTGCGGGGATAATGCCGAGAATACCGGACAGAACCCGCAGAAAAAGAGACTGCTGCCGGTTGGGGAGAATCATGACCGTAAACAGCACCAGATGTGTAAGCAGCATGAAAATGAGCATTCCCTGCAGCATCATGTTATTGGCCACACCCCGATTCCTGTAATGCACGTAATACATCATGGAAGGAAAGAGCATGGAAAGTGCTGAGAGAAGACGGGCAGCAATATACACCTGCCGAATACGGCCGATCACGGGTTTATAGGAAAGATCAAAGGCTGTCGAAAGCCAGGAAACGACAAAAAGAAACGCCAGTGTTGCAAGTTCCCAGGTACCGATCAGGGCGCAGCCGCAGGCGGACAATGCCACGACAAACAGCATCAGGACAAACCGAAGCCGAATCCCGGCCATGTCAATGGCAATGAGCCATTCCGTCCACCGGCTCAGAATCGACTTCAGCGCAGAAAAACGATCCCCCAGATGCTCTGCTGTGTCATCCAGAAACAGATCCATGTCATCCTCAGACCGGAAATGCCCCAGAAGATGGGAAACAGCATTTCGGATGCTGACCAGAATCAGCCAGATATGCCATCCCAAATGTCCCCTGGCAATCCGGATTCCGGTCAGCCGGAAAAATGCAGGCACCTGAACCACCGCACGGTCTACAAAACCGTTAAACTTCCGGTCAATCCACTCCCCGGACAGCCATTTCGGTTTTTCTTCTCCGTCCGAGTCGGAAACGGTATCCTCCGCCCCTTCCTCTGATGGCGGCAGTTCCTCCTCCTTCTCCGGCTCCTGCTCCGCCGTCTCATCCATTACGGCAGGTTCATCCGGCGGCTGTTCCTTCCGGTTTTCGGTATCCGGAATAAAGCCCGGCGGCTCCTCAGCCCGGGTTTCCCCGGATGTTCCATCAGGAGTCTCATCCGGTTCCCCCTCAAACAGATCATCATCCGTCTCCGGTTCTTCCGGAACCGCCGCATACAGATCCTCATCCTCCCGGTCATCCGGCAAAAGAACCTTCTTCCGGTTTCTGCCGGGAACGGATCGTTTATGTGTCATCCCTTACTGCCTTTCACCCCGGCCGTCACTTTCTGGAGAATGGTGGAATCATATGCATAAACGCTTCGATTCTTATCGGCATAGGCCTGAATCCCGCTTTCAATCAGCCGGTCGACCAGTTCGGGGAAGTTGATTCCCGCCGCTTTCCAGAGATAAAAAGCCATGGACCCCGGAATGGTATTGGGTTCCTCCACATAAAGAATGTCATTATGATCAAGAATATAATCCACCCGAACGGTTCCCCGGAAATCCAGACGTTTGAAAATGTCTATCGTCAGCTGCTGAATCCGGCGGGTCAGTCCGGCATCAAGCGGAGACGGCAGCACCCTGCAGAGGGAGTTCATGCCGTGGCTCTGGGTTCCTTTTGCACCGTTGTTCCGCAGATACTTCTCCCAGAAGGTCAGGAAAGAGTCATCCCCGGCAGATACCGGCATCTCGCAGACGGAGGACTGCACATTCTCCCCGTATCCAACCGCGGCGCAGTTGATTTCCACCGGATGATCAATGCCCACCTCGATCAGGATACGCCGGTCATAGGAAGCCGCCAGTGCCAGAGCCTTTTCCAGATCCTCCCGGTTATCCGCCTTGGACACCCCGATAGAGGAGCCCAGAGAAGACGGCTTGACAAACATCGGATACTTAATCTCTCTCTCGGCACGTTCAATAATCTCGAGTCGATCCTTTTCCAGCTGTTCACGGGTAAACCAGATGAAATCCAGCACCGGGAAACCGGCGCCCCTCAGCAGCTGCTTCATGGCGATCTTGTCCATTCCCACGCTGGAACCGAGTACACCGGAGGATGCGTAGGGAATGCCGGCCATCTCAAAGAGCCCCTGCACGGTTCCATCCTCGCCGTTCATCCCGTGGAAGACCGGAATGGCACAGTCAATATGGGCCACCGGGTCCGGCAGACGGCCAAACAGTCCGACCTTCTGAAGCGGCCAGGCCCACA
>JAFUBF010000502.1 GCA_017460325.1 Clostridia bacterium
AATGTCGCCGCTGTCGATACGGCCGGCCTTGGCCATTTCGGTCCAGAAGTCATAGGCAGGCTGCAGGTTGTCAAGATCGCCGCCGAAAGCAAAGGCGGTTGCAACCACAACACCCTGACCGGTAGCGCCGCCGACGACGTCGCCGATGGTCAGCTTATAGGTTCCCTCACGGACATCCTGCCAGCTGGTGGGCATGGCCTGTCCCTTGGCCAGATCGTTGTTGAAGATGAAGCTGGTGCATCCGGTATAGGCGATCATCCACTTGCCGTCCGGATCCTTGGCCCAGTCGGGAACACTGTTCCAGTAAGAGGTCTTATAGCTCTGTACCAGGTCCTTGTCAAGCGCAATCTGCGTGAAGGCAAGGCCGACATCGCCGATATCACGGGTGCTGTCGTTCTCGAACATGCTCAGCTCTTCCGCGCTGCTCATGTCCTCATCGGTGTGTTCAATTCCGTAGGTTTCCTTCAGGCCCTTCCAGCTGTCACCCCAGTTTGCCCAGCTGTCCGGCATGCCGACGGATTCCACATGTCCCTCTTCCTTTGCCTTGGCAATGATCTCATCCAGCGTATAGCTGTTCAGGTCATCCGCCAGAGCGCAGCACACGGTCAGAACCATGGCAAGAGAGAGAAAGAGCGCAACGAGTTTTTTCATGATGATTTCCTCCTGTTTGCATTTTTTGTTGGTCACAACGATTCGGACCAGCTGCCTGCATTATATCGTACATCCCGCGAACATGTCACATGGAACCGTGACAAAATTGGTGTATTTTCAGGTAACCTGCCATCTTTTTCCTTCAAATTTCATAAAAACTTCCGTTCGAGATTGTGAGATTCTTTCTTACGACGGAAAATTCTCCGAAACCCGGCACATCTGTTCAGGGAACGGACCGGTGGGCTATATGACAGACTTTTGGTCTGTTCAAAATTTTCAGTGTGTTTTTAAGTTTCTTTTCAGCTTTTTCGAGTATACTGTCCGTGGCTAAAACGTGGTGGAGGGATACCCGTGCGTCAGAAGAATAAAATGAAGAAAAAGAAACATTTGCTGTTTCCCGTGCTGATTCTGTTCGTCGTCCTGTGCCTGGTGGGCTTTTCTCTTTACCGGAATGTCTCCGGAAAAGAGAAAACGGATATGCAGATGTAGACGGTTGAACGGGGAACCATTGAAACGTTCAAATCGTTCAGCGCAACACTGAACGTGGAAAACAGTGAGACCATTTCGAACACGGAAGGTGTCACGACCATAAAGGAACTGTATGTCAAAGCCGGACAGACGGTAAGCAAGGGCGATACACTGATCATGCTGGGGACCGGCAAAATCTTCGAGGCTTCCATTAACGGAACGGTCAATGAGATGAGGTTCAAAAAGGGTGATTATGTCTGGCCGAATCTGTCGCTTGTTCAGATCTGCGACCTTGAACACCTGGAAATTCAGATTCAGGTAGATGAATACGATGTGAAAAAGGTCGAAGTTGGGCAGAAGTGCTATGTGACCGTGGTGCCCCTGTCTATGGAATTTGAAACAGTGATTACCCATGTTAACCGAATGTCTGCCAGCAACGGCAGGGTGGCCTACTACCCGGTGACGGCGAAGCTCGAGGCGCCGGATTCAGTGCTGCCGGGGATGACGGTCAGTGTCCGTATAGCGGATGAAACGGCGGAAAATGTACTGGTACTGCCGCTTTCGGCGCTTTCCTTTGATAAGGAAGGGAATCCGTTTGTTTACGGGAAAGACGGGGATAACATGAAGGAAATCTCTGTTGAGACCGGTCTTTCGGATGGCATGCAGATCGAGATCAAAAGCGGTGTGTCAGAAGGGGATCAGGTCTATGCTCCGTCAATAGGACAGGAAGAGGAAACGATGGGGATTCTGACACAGATGATTCGGAAGATTTTCGGAACAAGAAACGTTTTTAATGAAGAGAGAGCGGCTCGCGGTAACAGAGGAAATGCCGGAGGCTTTAGCGGACAGATGCCAAGTGGACAGATGCCGGATGGACAAATGCCGGATGGACAAATGCCGCAGATTGCGGATGGCGAAATGCCGGAGCTTTTCCAGCAGGGTGACAGACCGGGCGCGGAAAGTACCCCGGCGGAGGCATCCCGCGAGAGCGACGGAACGGTTCATACAGAAAATCCGGATTTGTCAGGACAGGTCGGGACCGGAGATTCCGGAGAGGGTGGACAGCGGCGGCCGCGGAGCGTGGAAACGTCTGAATCTTCGGATGGCAGTCAGGCAACAGGGAACATGCCTGGGGCCGGCCGCAGTGGAAATCGTGAGGGGCAGATGCCGGAAGGTGGTTTTCCCCGGAGATCCGGCTCAGATAGCGGTCAGAGTGAAGGTTCGGAGGAGAGTGCACAGTGAAAAGAAGATGGGGAGTTGCTTTTTTCTGCCTGGTGACAGGAATGGCTCTTTCGGGAATGGCTGAACTCATGTTCAATGGCAGAACGGTTCCGGGCGAAGCAGTCAGCATGAGGGCCCCCTACGGGGGAATCGTCAAGCGGATGGAACTGCGTCATGGGAGCACCATTTCAGTGGTGGATGAAGTGGCTGAAATGTCAACAAC
>JAFUBF010000503.1 GCA_017460325.1 Clostridia bacterium
GCAGAATCTGGAGGAACAGGCACTTTCTCTGGTCGGAACGGATATTTACCGGAAACTGATTAAGGGATATACGGAGAAACAGTGGGGACGTGACTGCAAGGAGTTGCCTGCTTTTATCATCAAACGCCTCCCCTGCCGCTTTACGTATGATAACAACTATTTTAACGACCGGTATCAGGGAATTCCCATTGGCGGTTATACTGCGATTGTGGAACGAATGCTGGACAGTGACGGGATTCAGGTGAAACTCGGTACGGATTTTGCGGACTACCGAAAAGCGCACGATCTGAGCCACTGCCAGATCATTTATACCGGGTGCATTGATGAATACTTTGGTTATTCGTTCGGTGCTCTTCAGTACAGGAGCGTTCGGTTTGAAACGGAAGAACTGCCGGTAGAAAACTTTCAGGGGAATGCTGTCGTCAATTACACAGAGCGCTCTGTGCCCTATACCCGCATCATTGAACATAAACATTTTGAATTCGGAACGCAACCGACGACAGTTATCAGCCGGGAATACAGTCAGGAATGGTCAATGGGACTTGAACCCTATTATCCGGTTAATGATGCGAGAAATCAGGAACTGTTCATGGCGTATGAGCAACTGGCAGAGAAGGAGAAAAATGTTTCGTTTGGCGGAAGGCTGGGGAAATATCGTTATTATGATATGGATAAAGTGATACGGTTGGCGCTGGATTATACAGAGACGGTCGTGCCCGGAAAACAGACTGCACCCGTCCAGTGCAGTCTGTGAAAGCGGTTACAGACAGGAGACTTGACAGGAGGTATCCCATGGAAAAATCGAAGGTTTATTTTACGGATTTCCGAACATCTGCAAATGGTGACAGTATGCCGACAAAGCTGAAAAAGCTGATCCGTAAGGCCGGCATCGGGAACATTGACATGGAGGGGAAGTTTGTTGCCATCAAGATGCACTTTGGTGAGCTTGGTAACATCAGCTTCCTGCGCCCGAATTATGCCAGGGCGGTCGTGGATGTAGTGAAAGAACTGGGCGGGAAGCCGTTTTTGACGGACTGCAATACAATGTATCCGGGAAGCCGGAAAAATGCGCTTGAACATCTTGAATGTGCTTGGGAGAATGGTTTCACTCCTCTTACGGTAGGCTGCCCGATTCTTATCGGAGATGGCCTGAAAGGAACGGATGATGTGGGCGTACCGGTAGTCGGCGGCGAATATGTTAAAGAAGCAAGAATCGGCCGGGCAGTGATGGACGCGGATGTCTTCATCAGTCTGACACATTTCAAAGGACACGAAATGACCGGATTTGGTGGTACGATTAAGAATATCGGTATGGGATGCGGATCCCGTGCCGGAAAGACCGAACAGCATACCAACGGACGTCCGGTGATCGACGAGGAGATGTGCAGGGGTTGCAGACGCTGCCAGCGTGAATGCGCCAACGGCGGTCTTGTCTTTGATGAGAACAGTCGGAAGATGCATGTGGATGATACGCATTGCGTCGGATGCGGACGCTGCCTGGGTGCCTGCAATTTTGATGCGATTCAGTTCAAGGATGACAATGCAGTTGCCCTGCTGAATGCCAGAATGGCGGAGTACACAAAGGCCGTGCTGGACGGACGGCCCAATTTCCACATTTCTCTCATTGTGGATGTATCACCGTATTGTGACTGTCACAGTGAAAATGATGCGCCGATTCTTCCGGATATCGGTATGTTTGCCTCCTATGATCCGCTGGCTTTGGACCAGGCCTGTGCCGATGCCTGCCTGGCGGCAACACCGATGCCCCGCAGTATGCTGGCGGACAATATGAAGAAGTCGGATTTCATTGACTGGAATGATCACTTTAAGAATTCCATGCCTGAAACAGATTGGAAAACCTGCCTTGAACACGCGGAGAAGATTGGTTTGGGCAGTCGGGCGTATGAACTGATCAAAATGTAAACAGGATTTTGCGGTCCCAACTGAAAGCGGGTGTTCGCTTTCAGGGCGGGGCTTCGTGAAGAGAACAGGAAAGGCATCAACCGGGTCGATTGATGCCTGCTTTTCGTTATTGCTTTGCCCTTCGCGGAAGGATCGAGCCGGAAGAGGGCGGTAAACAGTCGGAACAGGGGGATGGAGAAATGGCGTATGTGCTCGGAATTGATATTGGCACATCCGGTGCCAAGTGTCTGCTGATGGACCCGACAGGACGGGTATTAGCCTCGGCGTTGAAAGATTATCCGCTGGATACCCCCAGACCCGGCTGGGCAGAGCAGAATCCGGATGACTGGTGGAACGCAGTTGTTCTGGGAATCCGGGAGCTTCTTTCGAAGGAACAGGATGTTGCACGAAAGATAATCGGAATCAGTTTTTCCGGACAGATGCATGGCCTTGTGGCACTGGATGGCAAGGGGAAAGTGATACGGCCTGCGATTCTCTGGTGCGATCAGCGCACACAGAAGCAGTGTGATACCATTACCGAAACGGCAGGCGGAGTCCAGGGATTGCTGGCTCTGACCAACAACTGTATGCTGACCGGGTACACAGGCGGGAAACTGCTGTGGCTGAGGGAGGAAGAGCCGGATAACTTTCGGTCCATGGTCAGATTCATCTGCCCGAAAGATTATATTCGGTATAAACTCACGGGGATTCCGGCAACGGATGTTTCGGAAGCTTCCGGTACAGGATTTTTTGACACCAGGGAGAGAAAGTGGTGTGAGTCCCTGATCTCAATGGTGCAGTTGCCGCGTTCCATTTTTCCGGATGCCGTTGAATCGACGGAACAGGCTGGAAGTGTAACAGAGGAAGCGGCAAGCCTGACCGGGCTTCCTACCGGAATACCGTGCTATGCAGGCGGCGGGGATGCGGTGATTCAGGCCGTGGGTTCAGGGCTTGTAAAACCCGGAACGATTGGAATCGTGATCGGGACTGCCGGGAACGTGTCCATGAGCTTTAATCGGTTTACACCGAACCCGGAGGGGAAACTGCAGATGTTCTGCGGAAACGAACCGGGACTCTGGACAAGTTTCGGCGCAACACAGACTGCCGGTGGCGCATACCGCTGGGTGCGGGACATGCTTTGCAGGGACCTCATTCATGAGGCAAAAATGACGGGACAGAATGTGTATGAGCTGATGAACCGGGAGGCGGAACTTGCGGGACCCGGGGCGCATGGGATTCTGTTTGCGCCTTATCTTTCCGGCGAACGCTGTCCCTATCCGGACCCGAATGCACGCGGACTGTTTTACGGAATGAGTCTGTCAACAACCCGTGAGGACCTGATTCGTGCGGTTATGGAGGGGATTACATTTTCCCTCAGGCAGATTGCCGGGATTTACCAGCAGCTGATGCCTCTGGAAGCTGCGGTTTCCTCCGGAGGCGGTGCAGCCAGTCCACTGTGGCTTCAGATGCAGGCAGATATCTTCGGCATGCCGGTCAAAACAGTATCGGCGGCCTCGGAGGGCGGGGCATACGGGGCGGCACTTGTCGGCGGCGTCGGATGTGGCCTGTTTAAAAACCTGACAGATGCGGTTTCCGTGATCCACACAGAAACTGTTCATTATCCCAGTGCGGAGAATCAGGATATTTATGCGCACAATTACAGGATGTATCAGACACTGTATCCGACTGTCAAACCGGTGTTTGATCTCGGTGCAACGTTTGGATACTGACTTGCGGAGCGATTTTCTGTCCTTTCCGGGGAGGGAAACTGGAGCTCTTCGTCAGTATTGGTGTGGCGGACGGTGGATTTTATGAAAGAAACAGCTGCGTATACAGACTGTACCCGGCGGCTTTCCGATGACAAAGAAAAAGGACAGGCTTTGCCTGTCCTTTATGGACTTATTTGATCGGTACGACGGCACCGTTATACTTTTCGGTGATCCATTTTACGATCTCATCACTCTGGAGAACTTCGACCAGGGTTTTGAGCTCGGTGCGGTCATCCCCCTCGCGAACTGCAATGACGTTCGGATAGGCGACATCGGAGCTCTCATAAGCAACAGGGGTTCCTACCGTATCGACACCGGCAAGGAGAGCATAGTTGGAATTGATCACGGCGGCATCTGCATCGGCCAGCGTGCGGGCGACCTGTTCGGCGTTCACTTCGACAAAGTTGAAATTCTTTGCGTTCTCTGCGATATCAAGAACTGTTGCCGTTTCGGTGGCGTCGCTGCTCAGCTTGATGAGGCCGTTGAATTCCAGGGTACGAAGGGCGCGGGCCTCGTTGGTCGGGTCGTTCGGGATGACGATAGAGGCCTTGTCCGGAAGCGTCTCAAGGGTCAGCTTTTTGGCCGGGTTGAGATAGATGCCCATCGGCTCATAGTGAACGGAACCGATGCTGACCAGATGAGTGTTCCTTTCCTTGTTAAAGTTCTCAAGATAGGGGATATGCTGGAAATAGTTGGCGTCCAGGTCTCCTGCCTCAAGATTGAGATTTGGCTGTACATAGTCATCAAAGACAACAATGTCAAGCTCGATATCTTTAGCGGCAAGTGCTTCTTTGGCAGCTTCCAGAATCTCGGCGTGAGGAGTGGAGGAAGCACCGATTTTCAGTGTGGTAGCACCTGCAATGGAAAGAACGGAAATAAGCGCGAGCGAAAGAACGATCGTTAAAAGCTTTTTCATGGAAATTCTCCTTTGATGAATTTATGGAAATACACGAAAGTGTATAATCCCTGAGTTATTCACGTATCCGTTTATCGGTTTTGCGTGAAATGGTCATGCCTACGATCTGGAAGATCTGCATGAGAATAACCAGGAGGACAACAGTGACGAGCATGACGTCCGTCTGATAGCGGTTGTAACCGTAACTGATGGCAATCTGACCGAGACCGCCGCCGCCGACGGCACCCGACATGGCGCTGTATCCGAGAATCGTCCCGGTTGAAATGGTGGCACCAACGATCAGGGAGGTCTTTGCTTCCGGAATAAGGACCTTAAACACGATGGTTGGGATGCTGGCACCGGCTGACTGCGCCATCTCAATCACGCCGGGGTCGACCTCAAGGAGAGAGGATTCGATCATACGGGCGACATAGGGTGCCGCCGCGATGACCAGCGGAACGATGGTTGCGGTTGAACCGTATGCCTTCCCGGCGATCATGCGGGTGAGCGGGATGACCATAATCAGAAGGATCAGAAAGGGAATTGATCTGAAAATGTTGCCGATGGCATCCAGCATACGGTAGAGAAGCGGAACGGGCTTAAGTCCCTTCGGCGAGGTCAGCACCAGCAGAATCGCCAGCGGGAAACCCAGCAGGTAAGCAAACAAAGTGGAAACAAGGGTCATGTAAAGTGTATCACGGACGCCGCCGATCATCAGCGGAATCATTTTTTCAATGGGCATAGCTGCTTACCTCCTCCACCTTCAGACCTTTTTCTTTCAGGAAGTAAATGGCTTTATCCTGCTGCAGACGGTCATCCGGTAACTGGAGAACCATTTGTCCAAAGGCCTTTCCACCAACGTTTCGGGTATCTGCAAACTGAATGTTGACCATGATATGGCATTGATTGATCAGCTGAGCAATCACAGGCTCATCGGCCTGCTGCCCGTCAAAGACGATACGAATCATCCGATCCCCGATCAGCTTTTCGGCTTTCTGGACATTTCGGAAGATAAGACGCTTCGCGGCATCGGTCTTTGGCTGACTGAATATGGTCTCCACTGATCCGGATTCGGCCAGATTTCCCTCGTCAATAATAGCCACGTGGGAACAGATACTCTCAACGACACTCATTTCATGCGTGATAATGACAATGGTAATGCCCATTCGCTGATTGATATCCTTGAGGAGTGCCAGGATCTGCTGCGTGGTCTGAGGATCCAGTGCGCTGGTGGCCTCATCGCACAGGATTATCTTGGGATTGGTTGCCAGGGCGCGCGCGATGGCAACGCGCTGCTGCTGTCCACCGGATAGCTGACTTGGATAATTGTGCTGGCGTTCTTTCAGAGAAACGATGTCAAGCAGTTCATCAATCCGCCTGTCGATGTCAGACTTCTTCATCCCTGCAATTTCCATGGTGAAGGCGATATTACCGCGAACGTCCCGCTGCTGAAGAAGATTAAAATGCTGAAAGATCATGGAAACCTGCTGCCGGAGTTGGCGCAACTCTCTGTCGCTTAGCTGGGAGAGCCTTTTTCCATCAATGATCACATCCCCGCTGGTGGGGCGTTCCAGGTAGTTGATGCAGCGTACCAGGGTCGATTTCCCTGCACCGGACATGCCGATGATTCCGTAGATATCCCCCTTGTTGATGGACAGGTTGATATCTTTCAGAGCATCCACTGTCTGCGATTTGGTGACAAATGTTTTAGTTAAATGATTGAGCTCAATAAGTGCCAATGTTGTTACTCCCCTGTCGCATATGTTGGACGGCGTCCCGTCCTGAGCGATGGGAGTATTATATAGCAGCGCCCGTCAAAGAACAAGCATATAATCTTTATACACGGCTATAGAAAAAAACTATATCTGAATCGAGACTGTCAAATAAAAATGCTTGACAGCGATAACGTGGTGGGCTATAATTCCGGCTGTTGTCGGTGCAGAAAGGTGTAAAGGCATGAACACGCGCATTGAGGCGGGCTGGCTGTTTGATTTTTACGGGCCGCTGCTGAGCCTGCGACAGAACGAGATGATGAAAATGTGGTGCGAGGATGACATGTCACTGTCTGAGATCGCAGAGGAGACGGGGGTAAGCCGTCAGGCAGTTTCATCCATATTGCACGCTGCTCAGGATCATCTTACTGAATATGAAGAGAAACTTGGATTGCTGGCCAGACATCGCCATCTGACCGAGGGACTTGAGGAGTGTTTGACACTGATCCGAACAGATCCGGGCATGGCGGAAAAGAAAATTCATGATCTGCTTAACGAGGAGGAATAGAGAGTGGCATTCGAGGGACTGACACAGCGTCTTCAGCAGGCGTTTTCCAAATTGCGCGGGAAGGGAAAACTGGGCGAAGAGGATGTAAAGGTTGTCATGCGCGAAGTGCGTATGGCACTTCTTGAAGCGGATGTCAACTACAAAGTCGTTAAGGATTTTGTAAAGAAAACAACGGAGCGCTGCCTGGAGCCGGACACCCTGAAGGCGATTAACTCGCAGAATCAGGTTGTTTCCATTGTCAATGATGAACTGGTTGACCTGATGGGCGGAACCAATGCACGTCTTCAGTTCAGTTCCTCTCCGATTTCGGTATTCATGCTGTGCGGCCTCCAGGGCGCCGGTAAAACGACAATGGCGGCGAAACTGGGAGGATGGCTGCGGAAAGACGGAAAACGGCCGTTGCTGGTCGCCTGCGATATCTATCGCCCGGCTGCCATTAAACAGCTTCAGGTTGTCGGTGCACAGGTGGGACTTCCTGTGTTTGAAAAGGGCACGCAGAATCCGGTTATTACGGCACAGGAAGCAGTTGAGTATGCACGTTCTCATCAGAATGACGTGGTCATCCTGGATACGGCAGGCCGCCTGCATATTGATGAGGCACTGATGGAGGAGCTGCATCAGATTTCGGAGAAGGTCCATCCATCGGAGATCCTTCTGACCATTGATGCGATGACCGGCCAGGATGCGGTTAATGTTGCAGAGACGTTCAATCAGAAACTGGAGATTACCGGCGTTATTCTGACGAAACTGGATGGTGATACCCGGGGCGGTGCGGCGTTGTCCGTCCGTGCGGTGACGGGGAAGCCGATCAAGTTCGCCGGAACCGGTGAGAAACTGGGAGACATTGAACCGTTCCATCCGGACCGAATGGCATCCCGTATTCTCGGCCTTGGTGATCTTCAGACGCTGTTTGAAAAGGCGCAGGAGAACATCGATGTTTCGCCTGAGGAGGCCGTGGATCTTACACGCAAGATTCAGAAAATGGACCTGAATCTGGAAGATTACCTGAATCAGATGCAGCAAATGAAGAAGATGGGCCCGCTTTCAGGTATCCTGAAAATGATCCCCGGCATGAGTCAGTTAGGGGATATCGACATTCCCGAGGATGCCATGAAAAAGCCTGAGTCGATCATCCGGTCCATGACACCGAAAGAGCGCCGGCATCCGGAGATACTCAATGCCAGCAGGCGTCGGCGGATTGCAGCAGGAAGCGGGACTACTGTTCAGGATGTGAATCAGCTGATCAACCAGTTTGAGGCAGCCAAGAAGCAGATGAAAATGCTGATGAATCAGACAAAGGGAAAGCGGGGCAGGTTCAAGTTCCCCGGAATGATGTGACACCAACAATCACTTGATTGAGGTATATATTTTCTATTTGTTTTCATAATGAAGGAGGAAACAGTAAATGGTTAAGATTCGTATGAAGAGAATGGGCATGAAGAAGAAGCCTTTCTATCGTATTGTTGTGGCGGATGAGCGTGCATCCCGCGATGGCCGCTTTATCGATGAGATCGGTTACTACAATCCCGTCGCAAATCCCGTTGAACTCAAGATCGATAACGAAAAAGCCCAGCAGTGGATTAAGAATGGTGCTCAGCCGACAGATACGGTTCGTGGGCTGCTGAAGAAAACGGGAGCTATTGCCAAGTAATACTGGCAATCTGTCTCCGGAAAGGCAGGATTCCTATGGAAGAACTGGTTCGTTTTATGGCACAGTCATTGGTGGATCATCCGGATCTGGTCGACGTCCGTACGGTGGAAGAACCGGCAAGCACAGTCATTGAACTGCGTGTCGGCCCTGATGATATGGGCAAGGTGATCGGAAAGCAGGGCCGTATTGCCAAAGCAATACGGACAGTGGTGAAAGCTGCCAGTGCAAAAAGCGAGAAGCCTGTATATGTAGAAATCATGGATTAATGGGATAGAGCCGCGCAGGAATGCGCGGCATATTCATTGAATCCGCTTTTTGACGAAAATTGCCGCGGATGCAGGAATCCGAAAGGGAAACAGGTAAACGGAGAACAACGGCGACACCGGCGGATCCGAACGCTGATCGTAAATGAGGCAAAAGATGAAGGCACAGTATTTACTCATCGGAGAAATCATCAAGCCACAGGGAATTAAGGGAGAACTGAAACTTCGGGCTGAAAGTGAAGATAAAACAAGGTATTCTAGGCTGAAAACTGTGTATCTGATGGAAAACGGCCAGTATATTAAAAGGCGTGTCCTTTCCGGCAGAGCCAATGGAGATTTTGCCTATCTCCGGTTGGAGGGGATAACAGATCGGGACATGGCTGAGGCGGTAAGAGGACAACTGGTTTACGTTGACCGGAGCGAGGCAATTTCCCTGGAGGACGGGAAATACTTCATCTGTGATCTGATTGGCTGCCAGGCGACAGATGAAAACGGCCGGGAAATCGGAACGCTGACGGATATTCAGAGCCCCAATCGCTATACGGATGTCTATGTGTTTGCGACGCCGCGGGGGGAAATGATGATGCCTGCCATTCGCAGTGTCATACGCAACGTAGACGTTGAGGCGGGCAGGATCGTTCTTGACTCGGGTGTCCTTAGCGAGATTGCCCTGTGGCCGGACAGTCCGGAGGTTCGGGATGACGAGGGATAAATGAAAAAAACAGTACTGATAATCTGCATCATGTGTTTCCTTGTCTGCACGGCAGGGGCAGAGGGCTTTACCACTCCCTCTCCGGAATGTGTGTCACCGGGGCTGATCAACTGGATGCGGCAGGATTTTTCAAAGAATATTCTTTCCATCCACGCGGGCGGTACGGTTAAGGAACTGTTTCACATTCGCGATCTGTCGGTTTTCCAGAATCTGCTTTCCCTGATCCGGATGGATATTCAGGCCGGCGTGACAGACGGAAGGAATGTTACCCGTGTTCAGATGAGAGCCGGTGATGACCTGCTTTCGGAATTTCTGTACACGCTTAGCAACGGGGAACTGCTGTTTTCGGTTGATGGGAAGCAGTACCGCATTTCGGAAAAGGAGATGGAGGATGTTTCCGGAGCAGGGCAGTGCGCCCGTTGCCTGGAGACGGCTTATCGGCTTCTTCTGACAGATGAATTTCCGGCAAGGCCTGATCTGACAAAAATCAGCGAAAACATCGGATCTGGAGAATTTTTCCGTCAAATAGACGGGCTTGAGGTCGCTAATATCAGCGTTACGGAAACCCGGACGGAGGATCAGAGGCTGACTCAGCTTGATTTGAGCGGTTCTTTCTTCTGTATGGGCGAATCGTGGTCGATAAATGGAACCATTTCCAGTACGGATGGAAATAAACCTGCGGATAATGCGGAACTGCAGATACAGAAAGACGCAGATAATCGGCTGAATGTCGTTTTAACATCCAAAAACACGACTGAAAAACAGAATAGGAATCGCCGTGGAACGGTCACCGGAAACTGCAGGATCACGGTGACAGGGAAAAGAAACGGATATGATGTGAAATATGGGGTCAGTCGGAAAATCAAGAATGAATGGGAACTTGACGGAAGCAGTCTGAGGGAAAAGGTTACGCTGACCTTTTCGGCTGACTGGTCGGATAAGACGCCCGAACTGAAGTACCGTCATCTGAACACGGGAAACATGGTATGGAAGAATATTATTTCCATGGAAACGGATGCGCCCGGGGAATCGCCTGCAGATCTTCATGACAATGTTTCCATAGAATTGAAAATGGACGGCGAAAATGTTATTATTGCGACAGCGGATGTTCGCCTCGGTAAAGATGATGGGAGCTTGGCTGTTCCGGACGGTGGTGAGTCGGTAACCCGAGGAGAAGCTGAGGCGATTACAGCATCGGTAGTGGAAAAGGTTAGCCGAAAACTCTACTATATGATGGATAGCCGGTACAGAAATAAGATTAATCAGGGATTATAATCTGGAGGACAGAATGAAAAAAGAGGTCTTGTCATTTTTGATTGCATTGCTGTTTCTTTTCCCGGTAATGGCATGCGCGTCCGGCAGCTATGCTGCAGGGGATATGACCAAAACGGCGATTATGACCAGCATGGAACAGGGAAATCAGGTTGCGTTTCATGTCGCACTCAGACAGGTTACAGATGAGCAGCCGGATGAAAAGCAGACTGCGCTGAACAGTCTGCTGTCTAAAGTGTCGATTGATGGAATCGCTTATCAGACAGACGGATGTTTATCCATGCGGGTAACGGTCAGCGCGGGCGATGTCCATGTGCTTGATGTAAAGACGGTTCAGGGGTCAGATGGTTCTTATCGGGTGATGAGTGATCTGACAGGGGACACGGTCTTCCTCGTGCCTGCGACGCCCTCCTACGGAGAAATGGATGTTATGCAGATCATCGCTTCAATGGGAGCAGATATTCAGAGTTCCGAACCGCTGTTTTTTGATTTACCGGCGAAGGAGCGGCTGAGAATCACGTCCGGTGAGGTAATGATGTTGCTGGCTCAGGCGGTTCTTGGATGGGTGAGTCACAGCCAGATTGAGGCTGACGGGGAAATGTATGTATTTGACTCTACGTATCTTGAACCGACGGATACCCGCAATGAAGTGGCCGAGCGCATGATCGGGAAAGTTGGAGCCGGTCAGTTTGGCTCACTCCTGTGGAATATCGCTTCCAACCTCGACTGGCAAGCAGGCGAATTCCAGCGTGCTCTGGCAGATGTTCTGGCAGAAAACGGGGTGACTCGCCTTCAGGTGAGAAACGTTATCGATGCGATGTTCCCTCAGGTTGAGATTGATCCCGCGGAGGATTTCGTGCAGCCCACGCTTGCGATTCAGGATGGAGATGCTCCCTGTCAGTATAATGATATCTCATACTTCTTCAAGAAGTTTACCAAGTTTGCAGACAAAGTCTGGGAGGAAAGTCTTGATGTCGATCTGCTGCTGACCGTCAGCTATGATGATTACAACGATTTTGTCGGTCTGGATGCAGTTCTTCCAAAATTTACCGCGAATCTTCCATATGAGGGTACATTCACTTACTCAGTGAAAACAGATGAGAACTGGCAGAAACTCACCACTTCTCACGGAGAACTGCAGATTTCTGATCATGAGCGCGTGATTGGGGACTACCGTCATTTCAACGGTGAGGATGTTGGCGGACATAATGGCAATACGTTCGACGGAGACTTTTCGGTGGTTGACCAGACCAAAAATGTCACAACGGGTTTCGGCGTTTCCGGTGAATGGACATATGATACGGGAAAAGTGGATGAAAATGTCTATGGCGAAAAAACGGTAGGAAACGGAAATCTGGTCCTCCATCTTGGAGAGGATGTTCCCGTTTTGGCTGTAAAACATGAGGGACTTTTAAAGACGACCGGGACGGATTTTTCCTATGAGGCAGTGACAGACCTGCAGACACAGGACATAACGATTCAGACTTTGGTCGAAATGAAGCAGGAGCCTGCGGAGCAGTCGATTTCCATTCCTGAGGGAGAGACGGTGGATGCATTTTCTGCAGATGAAAAAACAATCGATGCAGTACGTAAACAGGTTGAGACAAATCTGTTCATGGTTCTTGCTCGGATTATGAGTGACCAGAGTCTCAGTCAGGATGTTCAGGGACTCCTGGGAGTCGGACAGTAAACAGGGCAGAAACAGTATCTGCTTTCCCATGCACGGGGACGGATGGAATCGTCGTCAAATCTCCCCCCTCTGCAATTCCGGGGGTTATCGGATGCTCCCTCCAGCTCCTGTGTGTATGGGTTGAATACTGAAGCATTTTTGTATATTTCCTGTCGGTTGTTTTCAGGTTGTACGGAATCGGATAAGACTGTTGTTTCCCAGAGAGAAGGATTATCAATGGAAAAAAGGATTAATGTGACGCGTTCTTCCATGCCGGAGCTGGAGGAGTATATTGAAGAACTTAAGCCGGTATGGGAGAGTCGATGGCTTTCTAATCGTGGAGCTGCTTCGATTAAATTTGAAGATATGCTTCGGTCTTATCTTGGGGTTGAAGAAGTCTATTGTTTTGCAAATGGTCATGTGGCCCTTGAGGTAGCCATTAATTCGCTTTTTTTCCCGTCAGGCAGCGAGGTGATTACCACTCCGTATACGCATTGCTCTACTACACATGCGATTGTACGAAATGGACTGAAGCCGGTATTTGTCGATGTTGAACCAAATACACTGACGATCGATCCGGAACTGGTGGAACAGGCAATTACACCCAAGACAGTGGCTATTGTTGCAACGCATGTTTACGGTTTTCCGTGTCAGGTGGAACGGTTGCAGGAAATTGCAAATGTTCACCACCTGACCCTGATCTATGATGCAGCGCATGCCTTCGGTGTTCGCGTGAATGGAGTGGGGATCGGCAATTACGGAGATCTTTCCATGTTTTCAACGCATGCCACCAAGGTCTTTCATACGATTGAGGGTGGAATTGTCACATATAAAAGTTGCGATCTGAAACGGTTTGATCCATTGGATAAGCTGGTGAACTTCGGATTTTCATCTCCGGAGGACATAGACTACGTTGGAACAAATGCGCGAATGAACGAGTTCGAGGCGGTGATGGGGATTGTAAATCTCCGTCACATTGATGAGGAAATCGCCAGACGGAAGATTGCTGCGGAGCGGTATTGGGAGCGCCTTGAAAATATACAGGGAATTGTGCTTCCACGGCCGTCAGTGGACATTCAGTGGAACTATGCATATTTTCCAGTTTTGTTTGACGGGTATGCATTAGACCGGAACGGGATTCAGAATTTGCTGGCGACACATCAGATCTATGCCCGAAAGTACTTTTTTCCTGTTACGAATGAAGCCAAATGCTATGCAGATACGTATGGAGACGTTGATGTTCCGATTGCCCGAAGTGCGGCACAGAAAGTTTTGACACTTCCCATGTATGCGGACCTCGGTGTTGATGATGTGGACAGAATCTGCGATATCATCCTGAGCGCAGAAAAAGGATAGTTTTTCGACTTGCAGGAGGAATTATGCATGCGTTTGTCATGACTGCGTATCAACGGCCTGATGTTATACGCAGGGTGTTGAAAGTTTTCAGTGCATGTGGCCTGTGTTATGTTCACATGGATAAATCGGCGGGGCTGGAAAAAGAGCTCCCATCCTTCCGCGAAATTCCAAACGTTACGGCAGAAAGTGTCTATCGGACGAACTGGGGGAGCATCAACCATCTGAATGCGTTGCTTCGTGGTGCCAGACTGCTCCTGCGAAATCCCGAGGTTACACATGTGCATCTGATGAGTGCTCAGGATATGCCGACTGTTTCCATGAAAGACTTCAAGGCATTCTTTGAGGGAAATGATCAGATCTATTTACAGAATCTTGTCACGGCAGATTATCCGGAATTAATCGCCCGGTATGAACATTTTTATTTTATGCATCTGTTTAATTACCGGGATAACAGTGAAAAGAACCAAAACTTTCTGGGGCACATTGACCGCATTCAGGAGATTCTGCATATCAGGCGCAGACTGAATCTTCCAAGGAAAGGAATTGAATTCAGTTCGATGCCCAGAGATGCGATTGAATATGCATGAAAACAGAGATTGTTGCTTTGGAAGATTCGGTATACCTATATTCCTGAAGAGTTTTTCGTTCTGAATGCTTTTTTCGGGACGTCGTTTGAATCCAGAGTGACCGGAGATGATCAGCGCTATACGATCTGGGATGATCCCTCTCGCGGAGCGCCCGCTTATCTGGATATGAGAGATCTTCCGCAGATAGATACTTGTGGAAAGGTA
>JAFUBF010000504.1 GCA_017460325.1 Clostridia bacterium
ACTTTCATCACTTTATACCGCGCGTGACTATATCGCAATCAACTCATTACAGGCAGGAGCACTGTTCCGGAACATTCCGGAACAGTGCTCCATTCATTTGTGAAATTCGGCGATAATCCGACATCCAACTCCACATCAGTTCAAAATTAAGCCATTAATTCGAAATATGTCACCACTTTATCTGCAAATTGACAGAAAATGAAATCTTCCTGGCGGAAAACACGGCTTCCTTCCCTTCAGGCGCAGAGCGCACGATGAATGATCGCATGCAGCCTCCATTCTCCATCTCTTCGCATTACTTAGAACAATTTCGTCGTATTCACTCCACTAACATCCAAATTCTTCCATATTCTTTTCATCAGAACACCACTGTTTGTACAAATAAGACGCCTTCGTGAAAACGTCAATCCCTTCCTCAACCATGCCAGCGGAGAAGTGAGTCCGAGATCCAGACTCCAACCAGATGCAATTCAGTCACCAATTATCCCTCATTACGGCAGTCAGACCGTCTTGTTCATGCATCTCACTCCACAGGTATTTACGCATCAGTCCTTCTGTATCAAAACAGCTCCACCGTATCAGGTCAGCGACAGATGCACGGTCCCCCATGTATCCCGTCTCAAAAACAGACTTTCAGTCTTGTGCTATTCCCAGATCCGGCATTCCTTTCGTTAAAGCAGCATCCGGTTTCCCCGAGAACAGACCGATATTCCCTGTGTTCATCGTCATCTCCTCTCGGGTAATCGCCTGCGATAATTCCGAAGAAGATCCATGCATCATGATCGTACACATCCGGTCATTCAGTTGAAACAGCTCATATTCTCCACCGGATTTATATTTGTTTGGAATCCTTTTTCGTTTCACTCCACTTCGGGCCTATAATCTACTCCTCTTTGCACATCTTATGCCACCAACTCATTCTGAAGCAAAACGACTTATATCCCGTATATAAAGAAAGCGGGCACATGCCCGCCAGGGAGAAATCTTCCTAATCAAAGAATCAGGCCGTCTGTCAGAAAGCTTTCCGGGATCGATTCCTCTTCCACAAAAGTAAAATCCGGATCTGACAGGACAGGGAGAAATGCGCTATACGGAATACGATCAAATTCAGATCCGTAACTGGATGCGCCAAACCAGCCACCTTCCACGGCTCTGTGATGCAGGTCCCGGGCAAACTTGGTATGGTTGGAGCAGTCATGAACCACCATATCCCACTTCTCCCTCACCGCCATGTCCATCATTTCAAATGTAATCCGGCGACTGATGATGGGCGAGAGATACCCGCCGCGGAACATGTACATGTTTTCATCCGCATAATTGGCCAGATTGTTGGCATTCAGATGGAGCTCGGCGCAGTTCATGAAATCAACACCTGTGGCGAGTATGTCCCGTTTCTTTGCATGAAACGCCACGCGGAAGGCGCGGGTCATGGGCGTTTCAATTCCAACCGCCGGGATATACTCTTTTGCAAGGCGGATATTGGCAATGACACTGTCGGCGCAGTTGGTTGCACCCAGATTGAAGCGAAGCTCCGGCAGTCCCGCATCCGCCAGCATTCTCAAATTCTCTTTTGTGCACAGGGTGCCATTGGTATACATATGCTGATGGACGCCGGCATCCGCGAATTTGCGGATCATGGGGCCGTACTTTTCAATTTCCATGAACGGTTCAAGGTAGACATACGCAATGCCGGTGGGTTTCCGGCTGACCGAAAACAGAAGGTCCATGTCCTCCACCCGGTATTTCCCGCCGCCGATTTCCCACAGTTCCTCCCCTATGGCCGGTATCTGGTCAATGACACCGAAATCATAGCAGAACGGACAGCGGAGGTTACACCGATTGGTCCTGCGCACGGCCGAAAGGCCGGTACCGGTCAGACAGGAACGGCAGCCTCCGGGAAAACGGTCCGGGGCCCCCACAAACCACGTTCTCCCATCCAGAGAGTGAACATCCGGAATTGCCTGCAGCCTTGCCGCGTTCTCCGCCTCAACCGCCGTTTCAATCTGTGAGAGAACTGAGAGCGCCAGTTCCTGCTGCACAGGCAGCAGTTCCTCCCCCTCAGGGAGTTCGCTGAAAAAGAGATACCAGTTGTATGCATCCTGTTTGCTGATCTTCATGACTCTCGCCTTTCTTTAAGCCGGTTGGCAATCTCATTCATCCGTTCATCTGTCAGTCTGAAATACCTGATAAATACGATGGTTGCAGCGACCAGGCCGGCAGCAGGAAGCAGGGTCATCAGGCAGCGAAGGCCCATGATGGTTGAGGCAGACTGCACCTCCGCCACAACGGCCGTCTGATCCGTGTTCCCCTGGAGCCCGATCAGGGAGATCCCCAGACCGGCAATGAAGACGCTGAGTCCCGAGGCCGCCTTGACCACAAAGGTCTGCATGGAAAAGATCACGCTTTCCTCTCGCCGTCCCGTCCGGATTTCCCCGTAATCCACCGTTCCTGAAAGAAATACCGTAGTCAGGACGATCAGGACACCACTCATGGAGAAGACCAGGAGTCCGGGAATGCAGATGGCAATCAGGCTGTGTCCAAGTCCCGTCAGGCACAGGACCATAATAGCCAGGTACCCGGCGATGGAGACTGCAAGTGCCATTCTGAAAACCGTCTGATTGGGCAGCTTTCTGTGCAGTAACGGATACAAAGCCGTCATGCCGAGGATCTGCCCGAGGCCACCCACCATGTTAAAGGTCGTATAGCTCTGAATCCAGTTTTCCCCACCGAAATCATACTTGAAGAAATAGATGCTCAGATTCAGGGTAATGTACATGGCGCTGTTCACCAGGA
>JAFUBF010000505.1 GCA_017460325.1 Clostridia bacterium
AGGTGCGGAATCCCGTTGTAGACGGAAAGTTCAACCACCTTCGGGTCCACCAGAATGAGGCGCACCTCATCCGGGCTCGCCCTGTAGATGATGGAATTGATGATCGTATTGATACACACGGATTTACCGGAACCGGTGGCACCGGCAATCAGCACGTGTGGCATCTTCGCCATGTCCGCAATCACCGGTTTTCCGGAAATGCCCTTACCAAGAGCCACCGCCGTGGGACTGGTTTCCTTGCGCATCTCTGGGGTATCCAGGACATCCCGCAGGGTGACCATGGAAATCGATTCATTTGGCACTTCAATGCCCACCGCCGCCTTTCCGGGAATCGGCGCCTCAATACGCACCCCCGTGCTGGCCATGTTCAGGGCAATATCATCCACCAGGTTGACGATTCGGGAGACCTTGACACCCGGTGCCGGCTGAATCTCGTATCGGGTAATGGCCGGGCCGTGGGTATAAGTCAGGCCGCGGGCCTGCACCCCGAAGGATTCCAGTGTCGCCAGCAGCTTTTTCATACCGTTTTCATCCTTGGCCCGCTGGTCCGGATCCTCTTCCGTCCGGGACTGCACCAGCAGATCCAGAGACGGCTTTACGTATTCCTGCTTAACCGGCTGAACCTGGGAATCATGCATATCCCGTTTCAGGGGAACCATGGGTGTCCCGTCCAGCCGTCCTTCCCGAAGCTCTGTGACAGGCTGCGGAACGGCCGGTCCCCGTACGGCATTGACATTGGTCTCTTTAAAGGGAATCGAGATGGAAATCGGAGTAATTTTCGACGCCTGAGGCTCCGGCTTCTCTGCCCGTTCCTGCGGCCGGCTGACGCCTGCGGCCGGAATCGAGGACGGAAGCGTGCCGGTGGGATGTTCGCGCGGCGGAAGCATATTCTCTGCCGCTGCGGCAGGCGCTGCTGGCGCAGAGACGAGGGGCACCCCTGTCGGTGCCGACGGGATACGCAGATTCTCAGCGGCTGCGCCCACGGTCGTGACCGCCGCTGCCACCGTTGCCGTGGTAACGGCCCGTCCGCCTCTCCTGCGCCTTGACCGCCGACCAGCGTCCTCTTCCCGGTCCTTCCGGCTCTCCTCCACGACTGCAGCCGGCGTCACCGGGGACTGTTCTAACGGCTTTACCGCATCAAAATCATTTCGTTCCGCCACCGGCACAGGCCCGGCATCCTCCTCAGGCGGTGTCGTATCAGTATAGCTCTTTCCGGTTACCGACTGTTGGTCGACATTCTCTGTCACCTGTGCGGAATCGGCCCAGGCCCTTTCATAGGGCGGGATCGGCGCAACCGGCGGTGTCGGTTTTTGCGGCATAACCGGTTCCACAGGCGGGACAGGTCTCTGGGGCACTGCAGGTTTCGCAGATGAAGCGGACTCCTGCGGCATGACCGGCTCCACCGGCCTCTGCGGCATTACAGGTGCGACAGTGGAAGCGGCCACCGGCAATTTCTGGTCCGGTTGTACACCAGATGCGGGATCTCCGGCCGCCGTGCCAATATCCTCCAGTTCCGGTGCTGCTGTATCCTCCGGATCATAGCCGACGGCAACACCGGTGTCATACTGCTTGCTGCGGTATGCTTCGTACGGATCCTCTTCGGTTTTCACCTTATCCGGGTAAAGCGGAATCGGGTTCCCGAGGGACGGACCGCCGGTCGATTCCTGGGGCCTGGCGTACGGTGAAGAATCGGGCATGGTGCTGTTCAGCCCATGCAGGAAGGCGTATTCCGCCTCCTCCTGGGTAAAGCCCCGGCCATTCCGTTCTTTCCCCTCCGTGGCCTCGCCCGGCTTACGGGTAAACTCGTCGTCCCGCTCGATATAAAGGTCTTTATTATACTGACGGACCCCTGCCCCGGTATAGGGAATCTGCTTTTTCGGTTTCTTCCCGGCAACCGGCCGGAAATTGCCGGTAATGGGCTCATCCTCCGGAATCGTCGGTTTCTGGGGCTCGGGAACGGGTTCAACTGCCTTTACCGGCTCTTTTTTCTTCTTCCGTTTTCCGTTGTCCACGGACTGGCCCGCCTCAGCGGATCTGTCCGTCTTTTTTTCCTCTTTTTCCTGTCCGAAATGGGCCGGCATCTCATCACTGAAATCTTCTTTTTCGACCTTTTTCTTCTTCTGCGCCCGTTCCATGGCCTCATCTGCCTCACGGTTCAGAAGCTCCTCTTCCTTTGCTTCCCGGAGAGCCTCCCTCTCTTCGCGGCGCAGCTGCATGTTTTCCCGCAGATCATCCACCCACTCCGAGACGGACGGTCCGAGATCGCCAAAGGAAAAGCCCGTCATGATCACAAGCACGATGATGGTCGAAAACACCAGCACGATCATCGAGCCCCAGACATCCAGCGCCTTGCACAAGGGCCACGCCAGAATGGCACCGAGAAAACCGCCACCCTGCATGGAACGGGCGGAATCCTCATAGCTCAGCCTGAGGAAATCCAGGTAAGTGGCCGCTCCAATCCGTTTGACACAAAACACCTGAAATATGGTCTCAAACAGAAAAAAGAGAATGATTCCACAGATCATGCGGCGCGAATTGATCACGCTGTTCCGGAAAAAGACCAGCACAACCCCGTAAAAACAAAGCATGATCGGAATCAGCAGACACAGCTGTCCGCCAAGACCGCGCAGTGCGGTCCGGCAGGCTTTCAGAAATCCGCCCTGGGACGGAATGAAATTGCAGGAAAAGAGCAGAATGCCTATACAGAACAGGACGATCCCGATAATCCCTGCAATATCTGTCTGTGAACTCTGTTTCGTCGGCGTCCCGCGCCGACCGCTTACTTTCTTTTTTCCGTTATTTTTGTTACTCCCTTTTTTGTTGGATGTCCTTGCGGCCATCTTTTATCCCCCTTCTATTGTACCGACGCTCCCCCAAGCGCCAATCCCTCTGGATTTGCACTGTCCAAGGACAGGCAGGTTTTCCTGAAACACGTTGCGAGCCTTATTCCGGCAGTTCGGTTCGGAGAATCAGTTCCGCCAGGAGCTGTTCCCCGTCCAGATGAACCTCAAGGAAGACCTTCCCCATCCGGTAGATGAGGCTCTCCCCGGGAACCATCAGCATGTCCTCCGCCGTCTGTTCATCATAGGCCCGCACACTTTCCGGCTCCCCCAGGAGCGCCACAATCTCCTCCCGGCCGGTCCATCCGGTCTTCAGTCCATGGAAGGAAATCCGCGAGGCACGGATGGCCGAAACCGGTGTATCCATATCCTCCGTAAATGCATATTTGGGAATCTCCACGGAAAAACCGCGAAGCGGTGCCGATTCAAACAGATACACTTTGGCGTTCCGGGTATAATCCGGATCTCTCAGTCTGGGATAAATTGTCAGCACATCCCCCAGTTTATCGCCCAAATGTACCGGAAACACCTTGCCGAAAAAGCCCGCTGATGCATCCGCCCAGAGAGCCGCCGCATCCGGCAGGACCGTAAAGGTGCCGGCCGGCCCGTCCGGGGAAATCAGATCCTCAATTTCATACCAGGCGAAGCTGACCGCCCCGCAGGCACCGGAAAACGTCCGGTAATGCTGATCATCGTAGTAAATGGTCAGGCCGTCAGCGTCCAGAAAGAAGCAGTTCTCCGGCACCGGCAAAAGGTCCGCATATTCCAGATAATCGGACAGGGTCGGCAGAATGTCCCGCTCAACCATCTCCGAAAGACGGGCCCGAGCCTCCTCCGGATTCCGGAAAAGATCCATCAGCTGAATCGGCTGTGCCGTTTCCGGATGAATGCAGAGCGAAACGGGCCTGCTGCCCTTCGAACCATCCGCCTGCTGTCCATCCCGGACCAGCAACATGGAGATGAAGCGGCCCGAACTGTACAGCATTCCCTGTTCATGGATCACGGTTTCGCCGCCGCGCCCCAGAACCCGGGCAAATCGTTTGAGCGCATCGCTCTGTTCAAAAAGCCGGTCCAGCTCTGCCTGTACAAGGGCTGCCAGTTCGGTCGACTCCGGTGTTCCGGGAGACGCTTTAAAGGTTACAATCTGATTTCCCCCATCCGCCTGTTGGGAAAGATCAATCCGAACATCGGCCGAAGCAATTCCCGCCAGTAATCCAAGGAGCAGAAAAATCAAAAGGAAATGGTACATGCGCATGGCGATTCTCCTTTCCGGGCCACTGACCGAAGCTCTCTCATTTGTTCCCCATTCGTCTTACCGGATTTTCTGTCCCGCAAAAAGGAACGGGCATTG
>JAFUBF010000506.1 GCA_017460325.1 Clostridia bacterium
TAACGAACCTTGTCCCAAAGCCGGAACCCGAAAACAGTGTGCGCTGCCTGGTTCCGCTTGCGTTTTCCACCCTTCAGAATCTTCGCCTTAAAGATCTGCCGGTTATGACAGCGCACAGGACGAATCAGGTACTCCTCGGCAGCAGGTACAGCTTCCATCATGCCGGTTATACACCTTGCGTCACTGGTATGAGTTTTCTGTATTCCGTACTTCTCCCGCCGGTACTTGGTGTATTTCAAGCACGCTGCTGACAATGCAGGCCCCCATGAGTACACCATAGGCAAAGATGCCTGCCTTGGCATCGGTTGAGATCGTTCCTGCCGCAATTCCACCAGTCATGCCGGTTATAATCGCCTTGTTAATTCCAATGAAGCCGGAGGAAGTTCCCATCACAATGGGCAGCCTGCCGCCGATGGGGCCGATCGGATACAGCTGGATAAACGTGATCAGTTCCGCAACGAGCATGGCGTTCTGCAAAAGAACAACGCGCAGTTCACCGAATTCTGCTCCGTCGGTGATTCCGCACGCAGCCAGGACGACCAGAATCGGTGACAGATTTCAAACAAACATGGCCAGCACATGCTGCAGACCGAGGGGGAGTGCCTCGCGAAGCGGGATGCGGCCCTCCAGGGTATGCGGTGAGGTATAGGTATTCGCTCTTTGTAAGATCCCCCTGAATCGTATTGGTGGTACATCTGTTGAAGGGCATCACACGGCCCTGGCCGGCACCATCCGATCAATTCCCGTCTTCTTTCCCGATTCGGAATCAGAAAACGGCTCCCCGGGATCGTCACAGGTGACTGACGCAGACATACAGGGACTCAAATCATCCTTCTGTCTGTCCTGACCAGGCCCGAATGTCGAAGATGTTCGGGTCTGTTACTCACCAAGCGTCTGTTCCCCATATCGGAACAGCGTTGCATTGATCTTGAAAATATCATAGATTTTATGGTCGATGAAGTAGGTAATGATGAGATCGAACCGGCTGCTGGGTGAAAAGGCAATCTCCGCTCTGGAAAGCAGATCCTGCGTCGTCGGCAGATCCAGTTCCAGCGCAATGGCAAAAGCCAGCGCTGTTTTCTTTTTCGGTCGGTAGTTCTCCTTACTGCGGATACGGGAGAAGACTTTCCGGTCAATATTGGCCTTTTTATAGACCGTCACATCATCCATTCCGCTTTCATCAATGAGTCTGAGCAGTCGCTGCTGAAAGGTTTCCCCTGTGTCATTAAGCAGTTCCTCAAGACTTTTCCGTCTGGGTTCCGACGGGACCGGACTCATTATCGGGATTTCCTTATTGGTCACCTCGGAAGGCTGTATATCCCATTCATCATACAGGAACGAGGCACTGTCCGCCGACGCACGTTCCTGAAACCGTTCCCGTCTTATTCGTCTGGCATCCGGTTTCCCACCGTACTCTGTCCTCAGCAGCCGGTCCGCCGTATGTTCATCAATATACTCCTCAATGTCTCCTGTCAGTGTCTGGGACAGTTCCAGTGTTTCCCGGCTCAGAACCACCAGGAAAACCTCCATCTCATGCGTCAGGAGGAATTTCCCGATTTCGGAGAGCGCAATATTCAGCGCCACATCCCCCGGAAACCCGTATACACCCGAGGAGATCAGCGGGAAGGCGATGCTGCTGCACTTCAATTCCGCCGCCAATGCCAGGGATTTTTCATAGCAGGACCGAAGCAGATCCCGTTCACCGCTTTCCCCGCCCCTCCACTCCGGACCCACGGTATGGATAATATACTTTGCCTGCAGGGCAAAGGCATCGGTATACGCTGCCTGTCCCGGTGCAATATCCCCGATCCGCCTGCGCTGCTCCAGCAGCTGTTCCGCACCGGCGGCCGTGTAAATGGCTCTGTCTGTTCCCGCTGCATAGCGTGGCTTCGGATTCGCCGTGTTCACAATGGCATCCGCCTTCACCCGGGTTATATCGTTTCGAATAATCTGAAACGGCATTTTCTCACCTCAGTCAGGTATTCTGAACCTGTTTATACTTGATACGCAAAGGATTGCAGCCCCCCGGCCTGCACGGCGCCGGAGCATCCATGCGCCCCGGCCAGGCCGTGGTCATTTCCGGTAAAGTCGGAGCCGATACCTGTCCAAAGATTCCCTTTTTCAGGCCCGGCCATCATAATCCAGATAGGCGCCTTTCATGGGCGAAGCGGCAAGCTCCGAGAAGAGGCGCAGCACACCATCTCGGAATCTGACCGGCTTTTTCTGCCAGTGCCTGCGTCGCTCTGCCAGTATGGCCTCCATCTCCTCCGGTGTTCGCCGTTCCCCGTTTACGCCGACAATATCCAGCCGGCGCTCCCGGACATTCAGGGCGATCAGGTCATTCTCCTCCACCAGCGCAATGGGACCGCCAGCCTGCGCCTCCGGACTGCAGTGTCCGATCACCGGCCCCGTGGAGGCACCGGAGAAGCGCCCGTCCGTGATCAGGGCGATGCTCCTCCCCAGTTCGGCATCCGATGAAATCGCCTCCGAGGTGTAAAACATCTCCGGCATTCCGGAACCTTTCGGTCCCTCATAACGGATGAAGACCGCATCCCCGGGCTGTACCTGATGATGCAGAACGGCATCAATGCACGCCTCTTCGCTGTCAAAGGGCCTGGCGCGAAGGGTTGCCTCAAACATCTCTTTCGGACAGGCCGTATGCTTGATAACCGCCCCCTCCGGTGCCAGATTGCCGTACAATACCGCAATCGACCCGTCCCTGCCAATGGGACGGTCATACGGCCGGATAATGTCCTCCTTCGTGATCTGCGTATGATGGCGCTGATTGGCCTCAGCCAGCCGTTCGGCGCACCGCTCGTAAAACCCGGCAGTTCTGAGATCCTCCAGGTTCTCCCCCAGCGTCTTGCCCGTCACTGTTTGGGCCTCCAGATGCAGGCAGGGACGCAGTTCCTCCATGATCGCCGGAACCCCGCCGGCATAGTAGAAGAATTCCGCCGGCCACTTCCCCGCCGGGCGCACATCAAGGAGGTAATGGGCCCCGCGATGCAACCGGTCAAAGGTCTCCCCGGTAATGTCAATCCCGTATTCATGGGCAATCGCCGGCAGATGCAGGAGCGCGTTGGTAGAACCGGAGATGGCCGCGTGGACGAGGATGGCGTTTTCAAAGCTTTCCACCGTCACCAGATCTCCCGGCCGCATTCCGGGCATGTCGGCCAGGCGGACGGCCATTTGCCCGGCCCGATAGGCGTATTCAAGCAGATCCGGACTGTCTGCGGGAAGCAGGGCGCTGCCCGGCAGAGAAAGTCCCAGTGCCTCTGCCATGATCTGCATGGTGGAAGCCGTCCCGATAAACGAGCAGGCCCCGCAGCCCGGGCAGGCATTCTGCTTGGCCCACTCAAGCTTTTCGGCGCCGATTTCCCCGCGTTCAAACCGGGCACTGTACATGCCCAGCTGCTCCAGTGTCAAAAGGTCCGGGCCGGCGGCCATTGTCCCGCCGGTCACCATCACGGAGGGGATATTCACCCGGGCCATGCCCATCAGGTTTCCGGGCATTCCCTTGTCACAGCTGGCGATGTACACGCCTGCGTCAAACGGGGTCGCGTTGGCCTGGATTTCGATCATGTTGGCAATCATTTCCCGGCTGGCCAGTGAGTAATTGATTCCATCATGTCCCTGGCTTTCCCCGTCACACATGTCCGTGCAGAAATAGCGGGCACCGTACCCGCCGGCATCCGCAATGCCCTGCCGGGCCTTTTCCACCAGCCGATCCAGATGCCCGGACCCGGGATGGCTGTCACCGAAGGTGCTCTCAATAAACACCTGGACTTTTCCCAGATCCTCCGGTTTCCAGCCCGTCCCGATCCTGAGCGGATCCACCTCCGGGGAAAGACGCCGCAGCCGCTGACTGTTCCGTTCCATACGCTCACATCCTCCGTCCGATTTACTGAACAGGGTCAGCCATGTTTGCCTTCAAACACGGCTGACCCTGATTTCTTATCCTGCCTGTCTGAGCGTCAGCTGTTCCGCATCCTCCGCCGACATGGGACGGCCCCAGATATACCCCTGGATATAGTCGCACCCGATATTGCGCAGGGTTTCCAGCTGGTCATCTTCCTCAACGCCCTCTGAGATGACCTTAAAGTTCATCACGTGCCCGATCGTCACGATCGCCGCAATGTACTTCTTGGAGGAATCGCTCAGATTAATCTTGTCAATGAACGATTTGTCGATTTTCAGTTTGTCCGCAGGGAAGTTGTTGAGATAGCTGAGAGAGGAATAGCCGGTTCCAAAGTCATCAATGGCAATCCGGATTCCCATCTTCTTGAGCTCCAGGATGCACTGGAGCGCCTTTTCCACAGAATCAATCATGATGGATTCCGTGATCTCAATTTCCAGCTGATTTGCAGGCACACCGCTGGTCCTGAGCACCTCCCGAACCTCATCCAGGAAATCATTTTTCATAAGGTGCTTGACCGATGCGTTAACACTCAGCGTAATATCCGAATGGGATTTACGGAGCAGCTGACCGAAGAAATCGGCGGACTTCCGGAAAACGCGCAGATCCACTTCATCGATCAGGCCGGCAGATTCGGCAACGGGAATAAAGTCAGCCGGACTGACGAACCTTCCCTCTTCATCCCGCATCCGCGCGAGGGCCTCAAAGCCGATCAGCTTATGCGAGACGTCATACTGTGGCTGAAGATGGAAAAAGAGGGTGTCGTTCTGAAGGGCAAGACGGATCTTCCGTTCGATCTCAAGGGAACGCTCATGCCCGGAGAGCTCTTTTGTGTAATGACAGACCCGCTCACTGGCAAGATTGTGTTTGGCCGACTGCATGGCAATATTGGCTGCCGACAGGAGACTGTTACTGTCCACGGCATCTCCCGGATATTCCACATAACCCACACTGGCCGTCAGGAAATAGTCACAGCCATCCAGTGTAATGGTCTCCTCAATGACTTTTTTATAGCTGTTAATCGTATCGAGCAGCTGCTGCTCAGTCTTATAGTCGCACACAATCAGGGAAAACTCATCCCCGCCCTGGCAGGTCACAATATCCCTTGTCCCGGAGAGGCTCTTTTCAGCCGCCCGGCTGAGACGACTGCCGATTTCGACCAGAACATCGTTCCCGGTCTTGACACCCATGGTACTGTTGATGCTCTTGAAATTGTTCAGGTTGAACGTCACCAGGGCAAAACGGGTTTTCTGCCGGATCAGCATATCCATAAGCTCCGTGCAGGCAAACCGGTTCGGCAGCCCCGTCAGCGCATCCGTTACCGCCTGTGTATGAATCTTCTCCTGATACTTTTTGCTGCGCTCATTGTTCATGTAAATCAGAACCGTCGCAATAATTGCAAAAACATTGGTAAACAGTCCCGTAATGCTGCTATAATTATGGCGCCCGAAAATGTTGATCATCAGGCCGGGAAACTGAATCACCAGGATCACAATCGCAGCAATAAACCCCGGCTTCCCGTAAAAAACAACCATCAGGATCAGACAGAGGTTTGCCACACTCGAAAACGCCCCTGCAAACGCACGTACAGGGGTAGGCTGACCATTCAGAATCAGCATCGCATCCGATTGTGAGGTTCGCCTGACAAAGACGGATACAATCGCAAAAATCAGCAGAAGGAACGTGATACCGGCAATCGTTCCTCCCCGGGTATTCCGCAATCCGGCCATCCACCTGTCAAAGGTCTTTTTCGTCCCCATGGACTGTTTGTTGTTCATCACTTTTACCGGCAGACCTGTATCCGCCATCTCCTGTAACGCAGAATCTGTAAAACCGCACGACTAATGCCGACACAATTTATAAAATATTCAAAATTTCGGTTCCGTCTGTTTTCAAAAATGGGTTAAAAGTTCTCTTAATACTTCTTAGCATTCTACCACAAAATCCCTTCGTTTTCTACCACAAATCCATATGTTTTCCCCAACAAACGTCTGCGTATTTCATTCTTACCGGCACAGCGCCCCTTCATTTCTGTCCACCCCGGCAGGCAATCCGGTCAACCGCTTTCCTGCAATACTTCCCCCATGGATCCAGGGAGTGGTCCCGGCTCTCGGCACCGGTTTGTCAGGGTATGTCCTCTGTCATTCATTCGATACCGAAAGACAACGCATACAAACGCTTTCCGGAAAAAACCAGTAATTAATTGTTTAATTGGCTTTCTTCACGCCGAAATGCAATGAAAATCCCTCTGTTTTCTGCAATCCTGACGCTTGTAATAATTAATTAGATAGCGTACAATCAGGACTGTAACCCACAGTTGCTGACTTTTGAGCGGAATGAGGTGCATCTGATTCATTATGACAAAGTATCCAGACAAGATCGTTGATATTCCAGAGCTGCCGGGCATCTACAAAAGAGCTCCAGTTCCACCCGGGAATGTTGGTTCTGTGTTCTATTCACTCAACGGGAATAAGCCCATACTGATCGGATATCTCTGCGATGATGATCCGAAAAAAATGATCCCCAATGACAACTATGTGGAACTGTTCAAAGATGATTGGGTAAAGAAATTTGGACATGCTGATATTTTGCCAATCGAACTGCGGTTTGGCATGTATGCAGCCACTAAGGCCATTGTCGCAGATTGCAGGCTTCGGGAATTGATGACTGAGGCGTTCGGCAGTGAAAAGGCTGACGAGCTGTTGGATTATGCCATGTATTCAATTCTGTATCCGTCAGATACCTCGTCACAGTATGAAAGCCGAATGAGTGATCAGGTTCTGTTTTCCGGAAGACTGTACAGCGATTCGACATACTCTCTTCTCTTTGAAAAAGGAATCGCAGAAGACAATATAACGTATTTCAGGAAGCTGTGGGCATTGCACTGCAGGGAAACAGGTATTACCAGGGTGTGGCTGTGCATTGACGGTTCCAATGAGGATTGCAGATGTAAGGGTGTCGAGATAGCCGAAAAGAGCAAAGTCAAATCAGAGAAGAACACGGATATCGTCAGCTTCGCCTATGCAGTTACTGCCACCGGTTTCCCGGTTACGTTCAAGGTGTATCGTGGCGGACTGGCTGACCCAAAGGAAATGAAGGATATCATAGACTTTCTGAAGGAATGCGGTATCGAAACAGAAGGGATCATTCTTGACAGAGGCTATTGTGATTCAGAAGCAATCCGGTATCTCGATGAAAATAACATCCAATATCTTATCATGATCAAAGGGGAACCTGCAGGCTACAGGCAGGCTGTCAACGAAACTAAAACCGTCATCAGGAACAGTGCCAGGCATCTTGTAAGGAAGACGCATCTTTATGCGGCGCAGAAGGAAATTCAGCTGTTTTCGGACTATAAGAAACAAGATTATGTAACGATTTTCTGTGATTTCCTGAATGGCGCGGAAAGGCTCCGTCAATATCTGGACAAAATATATACAGAGATCGATCGGTTTGAAGAGCTAATAGAAAAGGGGAAGAACGCGGCAGTAAATGAAGCTTTCAGGGATGTCCTGAGCATTGATCCTGCAACAAATGCAGTATGCATGGACCCCTCGGAGATCCAGAAGCGCATTGATGATACAGGGATCTATGGGATAGTGCACTCAGAGAAAATGACGCCATATGAAGTTCACCAACAGTACTCCTCAAGGTGCGCATCCGAAAAACAGTACTCCTTTGTCAAAACACAGCTGGGCTACGGCACAGGGGCACA
>JAFUBF010000507.1 GCA_017460325.1 Clostridia bacterium
CCGTTAGAGGATCAAATAGTCTGATTGCAAATCTACCCGTGGCACTATCTATGTGTCATGGGATAGGCGTCGTGCCATAAATTGGTCCATGTTTCTTGCTGTGCCCCGCTATACAGGGGAGGTAAGGATGTGAACAGTAACATTATCTCACAGCTGTCTTTTTTTTGCAAATCTCTTGACAGGGAAATCCAAAAGGGGTATAGTGTGCTCATCGATTAAACAATCGTTTAATTGTTTAATCGATCCGGGCTTGAAACTCCATCATGACTTGCTCATTGCCCGGTCATAAAAGCAGGATTTGGAGGTATTCTTATGAAAAAGACCTATAAAATCGATGTCGACTGTGCCAACTGTGCCAACAAGATGGAAGAAGCCACGCGCAAAACGGCAGGCGTTAAAAATGCCACCGTCAATTTCATGACGCTGAAAATGATCGTGGAATTTGAGGAAGGGGCTGTTCCCTCCCAGGTCATGCCCGTCGTTCTTGAAAACTGCAGAAAGGTAGAAAGCGACTGCGAGATTTTCTACTGATTCCCGCATAGAGGCACGCATATGAACAAGAAACAGAAGATAACCCTTCTTCGTATTCTGGCCGCTGCTGCCCTGCTCCTCGTTTTTCACTTTCTGCGTCCCGGACAGCCTCTGGCTTTCTTTCTCTACCTGATTCCCTATCTGATCGTCGGCTATGATGTGCTGAACAAGGCGTTCAAAGGGATCATCCACGGACAGGTCATGGATGAGAGCTTTCTCATGGCCGTGGCGACCATTGGTGCCTTTGCCCTGGCTCTGACCAAAACCGGCGATTACGTGGAAGCCGTTGCCGTCATGCTGTTTTATCAGACCGGCGAACTGTTCCAGAGCATCGCCGTCGGACGCAGCCGGCGCGACATCGCCAGCCTTATGGACATCCGGCCGGATGAGGCCTTTATTGAAAAAGACGGCGCCTTTGTCTCCGTCGATCCGGATGAGGTGGAAATCGGAACCGTCATCTCCGTCCGTCCCGGGGAAAAAATCCCCATTGACGGAATCATCACGGATGGTCGGTCCGCCGTAGACACCGCCGCCCTGACAGGCGAGAGCGTTCCCCGGGATGTTCATGCCGGGGATAATGTCCTCTCCGGATCCATCAACCTCTCCGGTCTCCTCCATATTCAGACCACCCGGGAGTTCGGCGAATCCACCGCCAGCAAAATTCTGGATCTGGTGGAAAACGCCTCCTCCAGCAAGGCACCCTCTGAAAACTTTATTGCCAAATTTGCCCGGGTCTACACCCCCGCCGTCTGTATCAGTGCACTGATTCTGGCCTTTTTCCCTCCGCTGTTTTCCCTTCTCATGGGCCGTCCGGCACTGTTTGGTCAGTGGATTTACCGGGCCCTGACATTCCTGGTCATCTCCTGCCCCTGCGCTCTGGTCATCTCCATTCCCCTCACCTTTTTTGCCGGCCTTGGCGGTGCCAGCCGGGCGGGTGTCCTGATCAAGGGCAGCAACTATGTGGAGACGCTGTCCAAAGTCCGTACCGTTGTCCTTGACAAAACCGGTACCCTTACCCACGGTGTGTTCGAGGTCTCGGAGATTCTGAATGCACAATGCCCGCATGAGGATCTGCTTGAAATAACGGCCCTTGCGGAAAGCGCGTCCACCCATCCCATTTCCAGATCCATTCAGCAGGCCAACCGCCGGCAGACAGATCTGTCCCGGGTTTCCGACATTCAGGAAATCAGCGGCCATGGCGTCATCGCCACCGTGGACGGCAAACCCGTGGCAGCCGGAAATGACCGTCTCATGGACCGCCTCGGGATTGAAACGCCGGACTGCCCCAAAACCGGAACCATTGTGCATACCGCCATTGAAAACCGGTACGCGGGTTCCATCCTGATTTCAGACCGGATGAAGGAGACCTCCACGCAGGCGATTTCCGACCTGAAAGAGGCCGGTGTCACCCGGGTCATCATGCTGACCGGCGATACCCGTCAGGCCGCCGAATCGGTCGCCACCCAGCTCTCCATCTCCGATTTCCGCAGCGAGCTTCTCCCGCAGGACAAAGTTCACTGCGTGGAACAGTTCCTGGCGGAAAAGCCGGCAGGTACCACTCTGGCTTTCGTCGGGGACGGGATCAACGATGCCCCGGTTCTCTCCCGTGCCGATGTGGGCATTGCCATGGGCGGCCTGGGCTCCGATGCGGCCATTGAAGCAGCGGATGTTGTCATCATGGATGACAATCCCCGGAAGATCGCAAAAGCCGTCCGAATCGCCCGAAAATGCATGCGCATCGTCTACGAAAACATTTTCTTCGCCATAGGGGTAAAGCTTTGTTGCCTCCTGCTCAGCGCCATCGGCCTTGGCAATATGTGGCTGGCCGTTTTTGCCGACGTGGGCGTCATGGTTCTGGCTGTACTCAACGCCATCCGTGCCCTGATGGTCAGAAACGCCTAACCACACCAACCATACCAACTAACACAGGGACTCCGTTTTTCCGGAGTCCCTGCTTTTTGTTCAGTTCTTACAGAACGCTGGCATAGGCAGCCTTGGCGCCCTTTTCACGGATCATGTGGAGATCACTGACCACGGCCTCCTCAAGGCCCTTCACCCCGGTCAGATCCTGATCCCACATCTGGGTATTGGTGAGTACGGCATGCACCAGGTCCTCAATGCTGTCCGCACGGTGTGCATAGTAGAACTCCAGTGCCCAGCGGTCATCCGAGACGACATACTCATTGCCCTTCGGCCGGCGGCAGACGAGGCCGCGGTCCTCAAGCGCCACGATGTCGTTGGAGTAGAACGCGATGTAAGCCGCCAGACTCATGGTCAGGCACGGCGGCAACTGCCCGTTGGCCTCGACGTACTCGAGGAAAGAGGGCATATTCCGGGCCTTCCACTTGGAGGTGGAATTGAGGGAAATGCTCATCAGCTCGTGGTTGACGAACGGATTGTTGAAGCGGTCCTGTACCGCCTCCGCAAACGCGTTCAGATCGTTCTTGTCCAGCGGCAGTGTGGGGATGACCTCCTCATAGAGCATCTTGTTCATGAAGTTGCGGATGGTGTCATCATGCATGCAGTCGCGGACAATGTCAAAGCCGGCCAGATAGGCACCCAGCACAAAGCCGGTATGGGCACCGTTCAGGATGCGGACCTTGCGCTTCTTGTAAGGCGTTACATCCGGCACGACCATGACCGGCACACCGGCCTTCTTGAAGGGCAGACGGTCCTCAAGACCTTCCGGTCCCTCAATAACCCAGACACCGAAGACCTCGCCCACGTCAGTCAGCGGATCATCATAGCCGTTGGCCTCTGCCAGGGCCGCCACTTCCTTGGGATCGCGGATGCGGCCGGGAACGATGCGGTCCACCAGGGTGGAACAGAAGGTGTTCTTCTCGTTGACCCAGTCTTTGAACGCCGCCTCCAGCTTCCAGTCCTCAATGTACTGGTTTACGCAGCGCAGCAGTTCCTTTCCGTTGTTGTCAATCAGCTCGCAGGAGAGAATGACGACGCCGTCAAGACCGGCCTTGTAACGCTCATAAAGGACGCGGGTCAGCTTGGCCGGGAAACTGGTGGGCGGAACCTGATCGAAGGTGCTCTCGTTATCATGCACAATGCCGGCCTCGGTGGTATTGGACACAATGATCTCAAGATCCTTGCTCCTGGCCAGTTCCAGCACGCTGTCCCAGCTCTCATACGGATTGAGGCAACGACTTACGCAGGAAATGACGCGCTTGTCATCGATCTTCTTTCCCTTCTCACTGCCGCGCAGATACAGCGTATACAGGCCTTCCTGCTTGTTAATCAGCTCCGTCAGACCCATGGCAATCGGCTGTACCAGAACGACTTTTCCATTGAATCCCGCTTTTTCATTGGCGATATCAATGAAATCATCCACGAACGCACGAAGGAAATTTCCCTCACCAAACTGCATGACTTTTTCAGGAGCGGATTTAAGCACATAACCCTTGTACCCGGACGCTTCGAGTACACTGTAATTCAACTGATCCATTGGAAAGCACCCTCCTTTATCACATTCGCCCTGTTTTTAACAGGTTGGTTTAATCCCTGTCTGAAAGTATACCTTTCGTCCCGAAAAGTGTCAATACAAAAAGCCGGCCATATGGCCGGATCCGTTACCGGGCATTTTTGCTCTTTTCAAAGCCATTCACATGTGATATGCTTTTCCCGTCCACGCCATCTGTACCTCAACGGAAAGGTGCCACAGACAGATGGTTTCCGTGGTGAATTCGCCTCATCAGAGGATTCCATTACACCAGGCCCTGAAAGGACGCAACCATATGAAACGCTTTCTCCTTATCCTGTTTCTGCTGATTATCATGACAATGGGCGCACCGGCCGAATCAGATCACCCCCGGATCATTGCAACAGATCCCTATATGACTGAAGCCATTTCCGAGGCTATTACCGGCATCACAGACGGACATGGCGGGCCTTTTGGCAGTGTCGTTGTCAAAGACGGGACTATTGTCGGACGGGGGCACAATCAGGTGCTTCTGAATAAGGATCCCACTGCGCACGGGGAAATCTGTGCCATTCGGGACGCCTGCGCCAATCTGAACACGTACGACCTTACCGGCTGTGTCCTGTATACCACCGGCGAGCCGTGTCCCATGTGCCTCTTTGCCTGTCTCTGGGCAAAGATCGACAGCGTTTATTTCGGATGCACCATTGAAGACAACAGCCGAATCGGGTTCCGGGATGCAGAACTGGACAGTCTCGGTATTCACAGAGATGCCATCAAAGACTTCCTGATCCCCCTGGACCGGGAAGCCTGTCTCAAACTCTTTGATCTCTATTCCACCCTGGAACACACCATCTACTGATTCCATTCAATAACTCAGGCGGCCTGGCCAATGCCAGGCCGCTTTTTATTGATCGGCTCACTTATGATAGAGGTTGTTGTGTTCGTAAACCGGATCCGAAGTCAGGTTCATCTCAAGCCGCATGAAGACACCCTCATCCACCGAGGAGAGGAGGACCGAAGTATGCACCTCGCATCCGCTCAGTTTGGGCAGACCCTCCATCGCCTTCCGGGCATTCTCATCCGTTGCCGCACTCATGGAAAGGGCAATCAGCATTTCATCGGTATGCAGCCGGGGATTCCGGCTGTGCAGATATTCTGTTTTCAGATACTGCAGGGAACGGATGACGTTGCCGTCGATCAGGTCCACATTTCCTGGAATGTCCGCCATGCGCTTGAGCGCATTGAGAAGGGCGGCAGAGGCCGGCCCGAACAGATCCTTGGTCTTCCCTGTCACGATCTCCCCGTCCGGCAGTTCAATGGCCGCCGCCGGCCGGCCCGTACGGTCTGCCATCTGGCGTGCGGCAGGGACTACCGGCCGGTTCTCGGGTTCGATGCCCAGCTGCTGCATGAGCAGGGAGATCTTCGCCGTTTCCTGATCGGAGGCAAGTCCCTGGCGAACCAGACAGGTGGCCTTGAAATAACGGCGGATGATTTCCTGTTTGGATGCCTCGCAGCAGACGGCATCATCACAGATGGCATTCCCCACCATGTTCACGCCCATGTCCGTCGGGCTCTTATAGGGGCTGCTCCCGTAGATCTTCTCAAAAACAGCCTGCAGCACCGGAAAGACCTCGATATCCCGGTTGTAGTTGACCGCCTTGGTGTTGTATGCCTCCAGATGGAAGGGATCAATCATGTTCACGTCATTGAGATCCGCCGTCGCCGCCTCATAGGCCAGGTTCACCGGATGTTTGAGGGGCAGGTTCCAGATGGGGAACGTTTCAAACTTGGCAGATCCTGCCTTAATGCCCCGTTTGGTCTCAGGATACTGCTGGGAAAGACAGGTTGCCATCTTCCCGCTTCCGGGACCCGGCGCCGTCACCACAATCAGTTCACGGCTGGTCCGGATGTATTCATTCCGTCCATATCCGTCATCACTGACCACGGTACGGATATCCGAGGGATAATTGTGAATCGGATAGTGACGGTAGACCTGCAGGCCCATGTGCTTCATCCGTTTTTCAAATACCCGGGCACTGGGCTGCCCGCTGAACTGGGTAAGCACAATGCTGCCCACATACAGACCAAATTCCCGGAACACATCCACCAGACGGATGACATCCGTTTCATAGGTAATACCCAGATCCCCCCGGCGCTTCTGCTTTTCAATATCTCCGGCATTAATGGCAATGATAATCTCCGCCTGATCCCGCATTTCCATCAGCATGCGCAGCTTGATGTCCGGCAAAAAACCGGGCAGTACACGGGCCGCGTGAAAGTCATCAAACAGCTTTCCGCCAAACTCGAGATACAGTTTTCCGCCAAAGTGTCTGATCCGTTCCCGGATCTTCTCCGACTGCAGACGAATGTATTTCTGAGAATCAAAACCGATGCCCTTCATCTTTTCCTCCAAATCTGTTCTCTGTTACTGATTCACCCCGCCGTACACCCGCAGATCCGGTGCACAGCCGTCAAAAACCATCGCTTCAACCCGGGTAACTGCCGGCATCCGCACAAAATTCAGCTGTGTACAGCCGAAAAAGGCCAGGCGCCCGATACTCCCTGTCCCACTGGGAAAGATCACCTGCCGCAGATGATCGCACCCGGAAAACGCGCTTTCCTCCACACGCTCCGGTCCGTATTCAAAAGACAGCAGGGTCAGGCTCCGGCATCCCGTAAAGGCACTTTTGCCGATCAGCCGGATCCGCCGGCCCAGGATTGCCTGCTCAAGCGTTATGTTCGCAAAAAACGCATTCGGCGCCACAGCCACAATGCTCCGCCCGCAGAGCTCATCCGGAATTTCAAGCCGCCGCTCCCCCGGATTTCGCATCCCGGTGACGGTCAGTGTTCCGTCTTCGTTTTCCACCAGAATCAGGTGATGATCCTGTTTCCAGTCCTCCGAATCATAGGCAATGCCGTTCATTTTCGCATACTGCTCCGCCGGTGCGCCCGCCGCGCCGTACAGTTTCAGCTGCCGGCTGCAGCCGAAGAACACACCTCCGCCGAAGCTTTCCACGCTGACCGGGATATCCACCCGGACCAGTTTCTGGCACTTCTGGAAGCAGGAGGGACCCAGCATGGCCACCCCCGGCTCAATACGAACCCGGGTCAGCGCGGTGCATCTGGCAAAGGCCAGCGTCCCCACTTTCTGTACACTGCCCGGAAGCGTCAGGCTGTGCAGGCGACTGCATCCGGCAAACGCCATTTCCCCGATCTGCTGCACCGTCGGCGGGATAATCACCCGCTGCAGGTGCTGACAGTTTTCAAAGGCCCGGGGCCCGATCTGGGAAACCGGCTGTCCGCCTGCCTCAAATTCCAGGTTCAGATCATCTATCTCCCGGTCTCTGCACCCCACAGCCGCCAGCGATCCATCCGGCAACTGTTCAAACAGGACCGGTCCGATCCGGACCGGAGCGATATTTACCGGGTTCTGGGGATAGACCGGCAATGACCGGGATTCCCCCTGCCCCTTTACCGCAAAGCTGAATCCGTCCTGCAAAACGTCCGTCCTGTTGGGGTTTCGTCTCAATCCTGTCACGATTCGTCCTCCCCCGCTTCAAAGTTATCCTCAAACAGCTGCTTGATTCGCTCCCCGGCCTGATACGCTTCATTTCGTTTCATTCCGCCCTCCCGGAGCGCGGCAATGGCACTTTTCAGGTCCATACCGGCGAGCATCTTCTCAAACAGCTGCACCTCTGCGCTCTGATCCGCACGCTCCGCAGATTCTTCCTGCAACACATCGTGCAGATCCAGTACCAGGCAGTATTCCCCTTTCTCCGCCTTCTCATTGCTGCGGAGCATCTCAAGGACTTCCTGCGCTGTTCCACGGATCGTCTTTTCATAAAACTTCGTCAGATCGCAGCTGGCACTGATCCGGCATCCCGGCAGTGCGGTACAGATCACCTCAACCAGCTCAATCACCCGGTGAGGGGATTCATGGACAACAGCAATCGGAATACCGGACTGCTGGATGTCTTTCAGCTGCCTTACCAGTTCACTGCGCTTTCTGGGCAGAAAGCCATAGAAAGCAAACGTTCTGGTATCAAAACCGGAGACGGACAGGGCCGCCGCCATGGCGGTGGGGCCCGGCACAGCGACAACCGGAATGCCCGCCCGCAGGGCCTCGTCCACCAGAAAACTGCCCGGATCGGAAATGGCCGGTGTTCCGGCATCCGTCACCAGCGCACAGTCAATGTCCTCCTCCAGCATACGCTGGACAATGGGCTGTGCCTTTTCCTCTTCATTGTGCCGGTGATTGGAAACGCAGGGCGTATGAATCTCAAAATGACTGAGAAGTGCCCGCGTCACACGGGTATCCTCCGCCGCAATCAGCCCGACGGAGGAGAGGATTTCCTGTGCCCGCGGCGACAGGTCCTTCAGGTTCCCAATCGGGGTAGCTACCACATACAGTGTTGGCACATTGTCCTCCTTATTGTTGGCTTTCAGCACCGCATGATTACAGGGGACATAATTTGACAAACCTGTGCGAAGCACCGGGCCCCTCCATTATGACACTTTTACAGAATCAAAAAAGAATATGCGATATTCAGGATTGACTGTGTTATTGTGCCACCGCCCAGTCTGCCAGCTTTCTTGTTCCTGAATCAAACGATACCCCTATCTTAATCAGCTCTCTGGAATCTGCAGCAAAGGGCAACGCATATTCTTTACTGTCAATCTGCTTCAGTGCAGCCGCTGCCGTTTCGTCCCGTTTAAATTCGAACAGGTAAATGAAATTTTTGGTTTCAACCTTACAGTCAATCCTGCCCGTATAGGTGTGCGTCTCACAGGTTACGAACTTTCCAAGCAGTGTGAAGACAAGATAAATAACTGCCTGGAAATAGTGTTCAAAAGGATCCGATTCCAGCGTATAGGTGATGTTCGCAAACAATGAGGTCAATACATTTTTTATTCCTTCCAGATCAGCTCGCTCAATGTATCTTCTCAGTGTAAAGATGTCGTTCCCCGAACCGGCTCCGCAGTCTGCCACATACTCCGGCATCAGACATTCCACAAAACCGTATTTGACTTCTTCATTCGGAAACGAGAGAGTATATTCCTGCCCTGTGGGATCAAAATCAACAATGGTCAAATACCCTGTCTGATACAACAGCGGCACCGGATCCGGGCTGTCACCTGTGTAATCCTTCAACATGCCCTCACTGGCATAGAGTGTTTTGTCTGTGAATTTTCGGACATCGAATATCGACTCTTTCAGCTTCTTTATTAGGAAAGTTGGCGTCCCGGTCTCAAACCAGTAGGAGCCAAACTCCTTTGCGAAGAAAGCCTTCAGCAGGCTGAAAGGATTGTACACTCCCTCGGCATCAGGATGAAAATGATACCCATCATACTGTTTTTTCAGTTTGTTCAGGCATTGTTCCCTTGAGAGTTTACGGCGTTCTGAGAGAATGTTGATTTCATTTTCGAAATCCCGTTTCAGTTCCTTCTCTGTGATTCCACATATACAGGCATAGTCTTCGTCCAGAGATATATCGTTTAACTGGTTCAGATCGCTGAAAATACTGACTTTGTGGAATTTCGATACCCCAGTTATGAATATGAACCGGATATACTCATCAAAACTCTTCATTGAACTGAAAAAGCCTTTAAACACTTCCCTGTTATGTTCCTGAAGGTCTGGCTTGTCAGCAACGTCCAGTAACGGTTTGTCATATTCGTCCACAAGAATGACACAACGAAGGCCCGTCTTTTTTCTTGCAGCAATCAGCAGATTCTGAAAGCGTTCGCTTAATGGTATATTCTCCCCTGTGCAGTGATACTGTTCTTCCCATCTTTTCAGTTGTGTGTTCAGCGATTCCTCCAGCGCGTTACTGTTCTGATAGTTCACACCATTGAAATCAAAGGAAAACACAGGATACGCTTTCCATGCATCCGGATTATCTCTTTCCAGCTTCTCTATCGCCAGGCCGGAGAACAACTCTCTTTTTCCTTCCCAGTATGCTTTCATTGCAGACAGGAGAAGACTCTTTCCAAATCTTCTAGGACGGCTTAAGAAGTATGGTTTTCCCTCGTGTACGAGACGAAAAATATACTCTGTTTTATCAACATAGATATATCCATCGTTCCTCAGACTTTCAAAGCTCTGAATGCCTATTGGCAGTTTTTTCCCAATCATCTGGTGGCCTCCTTTTCTGCCATTGCATGCACGTGCATACGCTGCCGGTGCAAACTTCTCCTTCCCTTATGAATTCCGGTCTGTGATCCAGCATTTCCGCAAAGACCCTTTGCGATGCAACTCTTACGTTACTCAAAAAGGGGATTTTCAAGTCTTCCCAATCAACTCTGCAATCCTGAAATTTGCTTCAGTTACTGCTCATCCGAAATGAAGCCATGTATCCTGCTGGTCATC
>JAFUBF010000508.1 GCA_017460325.1 Clostridia bacterium
TTGTACACGAATCCGGTCGAACGATTCAATAAAAATACACCCCACATTGGTGGAGTGTGTTCATCAAATTAAGGACAACAGTTTTGTATTTCGATTGTAGTTTTATGTGTATATTGTGGTGTAACTTTGAACTCTTCAGTTTCTACTGATACAACGCAAATCGTAACACTCTCTTTAACACTCTGTGGCTTTGAATTGTCTGACACTTTGGATTTGATTTTACTTCCATTTTTGCCTGCCTCTGTGCTTGGGTTCGACTGGGGCATTCTGGTTCTTGGGTCTGTTTTTTGGCAAATGAATCTCATTTTCTGTCGCCTCTTTGGACCGACAAAGGTTGTGGTTTACTTTTCAGGGAACAAACCCTATAATGCATCCATCAAAACGTAATCGGGAGGAAACATGTAGAAAAAACGATTCATTCAGCGAGTCCTTCTCCTTTTCCTGATCGGATGCACCTTGCTGTTTTCGGCTTGCGGCGAATCGGTCAGGACATTGGCGGCCTCTGCGGAAGCGCCGTCGGGCGCTGAAAAGGACCATTCCACCGTGATCATCCTGCACACCAATGATGTGCACTGCGCAATAGATGAACGACTTGGTTATGACGGACTGGTGCTTTACCGGAAGGAACTCGAGCAGAAGTATGATCATGTGTTACTGGTGGACGGGGGCGATGCCATCCAGGGCGGACCGTACGGTTCACTGTCCAAAGGATCGGTCATCATCGACCTGATGAACCAGGCGGAGTATGACATTGCCATTCTCGGGAATCATGAGTTTGACTATGGCTTCGAAGTGCTGGACGATCTGTCCGAACAGCTCAACTGCGGGTATGTCTGTGCCAATTTCCGGACGGCAGACGATGAGCCGGTCTTTGATGCCTACCGCATCATTGAGGCGGGGGTGCATAAGATCGGGTTCATTTCCGCGGTCACGCCGGAGGCCTTTACCAAGACATCCATTCACGCGCTTGCGTTCCGCTGTACAGTTTTCTCAATGATGATACCGGGGAGAAACTGGCGGCGTCCATTCAGGGCTATGTGAATGAGGTCAGAGAAAAAGGCGCCGACATCGTGATCCTGATTACGCATCTGGGCGAATCGGATGATGAGGACAACGGCTATGCCACCAACAAACTGGTAAGCCGTGTCCGGGGAATTGATGCGGTCATCGACGGGCATTCCCATGCGACGTATTCAAACCGGCTGGTGGATCCGGATGGGCGGGAGATTGTGACGGCCCAGACCGGGGAGAAACTGGCGGAGATCGGCCGGATGGATATTGCGGCGGATGGAACGATCACCTCGCAGCTCATCGACCGGGTGCCTGAGCCGGAGGGACTGCCTTACCTGACGGTTGCCCGCCGGAACGGGGAGGTCTGTGTGGACCCGGACATGAACCGGCTGATTCAGAAGAAGATCCTGGAGTATACGCCCGTGATTGACCGGAAGATCGGAGAGGTGGCATTTGATCTCCTCTACTGTTCGGAAGTGGGAATCGACTTTGGCAGATCAGAGGAAACCGGCCTGGCGAATCTCCTTTCCGATGCGTACCGCAGTGTGGGCGGGGCGGATCTTTCCCTGGTGATCGCCGGGACGGTACGGAATGAAATCCAGCAGGGGAACATTACCTACCGGGATATTCTGAACATCCTGCCGTACTCGAATGATCTGTTACGGAGGAAGCTGAAGGGGCAGGACATCCTGGATGCGCTGGAATGGGGTGCCCGGATTCTTCCGGAGGGGAGCTCCTCCCTGATGCAGGGCAGCGGCCTTGCGTATAAGGTGGATCTGAGTCGGCCGGGTGCCGCGGTGGCAGATCCTTCCAACAGCTTTGATCACATCGAAGGGGAATACCGGGTGTACGATGTCAGGATCAACGGGGAACCGCTGGATCCCGACCGGATCTACACCTGCGTCCTTGACAACTTCGTGGCAGAGGGTGGAGACGGGTTTACCATGCTGGTGAATGATGACAGCATCTATACCGGCACCACCAACACGGATGTCCTGGCAGACTTCATTGAGCACAACCTGAACGGCGTCATTCCGGACAATTACCGGAATCCGGCCGGCCGGCTATTGATCGTCAAATGATAGGAACAGGAGCCTCCGCATTTCCCATCGGGATCTGCGGGGGCTCCTGCTGCGCTTAAAGGATTCCGCTTTTCAGCGCCTGGTTATAGTACTCCTGAGGCGTTATGGAATTGTGCCGAATAAAGGCCCGGTAGAAGCCGGCGTAGTCATTGAAGCCGCTCTGCTTGGCGGCGAGGCCCGGCGAAATGCCGTGCTGCATCAGGTGCTGGGCATAGGTGACGCGCTTGAACAGGATGTACTGATGGACGGAAATGTTGGCGTAGCTTTTGAACTCATGGAGAAGGGTGTACTTGCTGATGTAGAAGTGCTCCGCCAGGGAATCCAGGGTGAGGGAATCCAGAATATGGTCGTTGATGTACCGGATGACCTCGCTGATGCGTTCGGAGGGATGGGGATCGAGGATCTGCTTGTGCTGCATGACCCGGCAGACGATCAGGGAGAGCATGTGAATGCGGCACCGGTTCATCTGCTGAAAGCAGGGTTCCTTTTCATTGTCCTCATCCAGGTAGTCATCGATCAGGCGAATGAAGCGGCCGGCGCTGACATCATCGGCGTGGAAGGAATAGTCCCGGTTACGGACGGCATGCTCAACGATGTCCAGGAGGGGATAGGTGGGATCGGACATCTCACTCAGAACCTTGCGGGTGGCATAGAAGTAGGCCCGCTCATAGGGAACCTCGGAATCGGTGATGGAGGCGAGGTGCAGGGTGCCGGGCGGGAAAATGAACAGATCCATGGGATGCGTGTCATACCGCTCATCCTCAATGATGATCTGGATGTTGCCGCGGATGAAGAGGTAGAACTCATAATGGGGGTGCATGTGAAACCGGCCGGTTTTATATCCTGTATGGGTATTGTGCCGGCATCCGAAGTCGAAACCGACGCGGATGTCGTTCGTCCTGTCGAAGTTTTCCTGCGCCATATCACACCTCCGGGAAAGGATTGGTCGGCGATTCTGCTATGAATTATACGGCAACTTTCACAATAAAACAAGCAATTCTGTCAATTGCGTTCCTCCGGAGTCTCTTATAGAATCTGACTAACAAAGTGACCGAAATGAGAGAATTTTGAACAAAAAATGTACAAAAATGACGGGGAAGTTGTTTTCCGTGAGCACGTGGTACCCTGGCAAACCCTTGTTATTTTTTGCGGGACCAACGAACGAGGAGGAACTGGAGGCGACAGCATGCAAAAAGAGACACCGAAAACAGTGAAGTACAAGAGAATGGGCTTCTTCAAGGCCCTTCGAATGTACAAATGGCTTTACCTGATGCTCATCATTCCCATGGCACAGTATATCCTTTTCCGCTACGCCCCGCTGTCGGGACTGCAGGTGGCCTTTAAGGATTTCAGCGTGTTCAAGGGAATGGCAAAAAGTCCCTGGGCGACCCCGATCTTCAAATACTTCTCGGAGATGTTCGGAAGCCCGCAGTTCTGGAATGCCGTGAAGAATACGGTCAAGCTCAACCTGCTGGACCTGCTCTTCGGCTTCCCGATGCCCATTATCCTGGCCATCATGGTCTATGAGATGCGCTCACTCCGGCTGAAGAAGCTCTATCAGACCCTGATGTACCTGCCGCACTTCCTGTCCTGGGTTATCATCGGTTCTCTGGTAGCCAAGATCTTTGGCACCAGCGGCCCCATTAACAGCCTGATTGCCAACATGGGCGGCAAACCGGTCAACTTCCTGATGGATGAACACAACTGGGTGGTCATGTACGTGGTGACCGGTATCTGGCAGAGCGCCGGATGGGGGACCATCATCTATCTGGCGGCCATTTCCGGCGTCAATACGGAACTGTACGAGGCGGCCGAGGTGGATGGCTGCGGCCGTCTGCGCCGCATCTGGTACGTGACGCTGCCCTGCATCATGCCCACCATTGTGATCATGCTGATCCTTCGTCTTGGCCAGATGGTGGGTATCGGATTCGAGCGCCCCTATGTCATGATGAACAACATGGTCCGCAATTCCGCGGACGTCATTTCCACCTTCGTGTATGACCGCGGCATTCTGAACCGTCAGTATCCGTTCGCCACCGCGGTGGATATCTTCGGTTCTGTCGTCAATATGTGCTTTGTCATTGGCGCCAACCTCATTACGCGCCGTATGGGAGAGGGGGGACTGTTTTGAGTCAGCCTTCATCAGCAAAAACCCGTGTGGCCAAGGGTCGCCGGTATCTCGGCTCGGAAATCGTCTTCAATGTGATCCTGACCCTCTTTGTGCTCATCTGTGTGCTGCCGGTTATCCACGTGATTGCCAAGTCCGTGTCCGGCCGCGCCCCGGTTCTGGCCGGCAAGGTCTTTTTCCTGCCGAAGGAACTGGATTTCAACGCCTATGCCTCTGTGTTCAATGACCCGACCATGATCCGTTCCATGTGGTTCTCCATTCAGTGGACCCTGATCTATACGGCTCTGGCCATGGTCTCCACGATTCTCCTTGCCTATCCGCTCAGCCGGCATTACCTGCCGGGCCGCAAGGTCCTGATGGTTGTGGTGCTCATCCCAATGTATTTCACCGGCGGCACCATTGCCAACTTCCTCTGGGTCAAGCAGATGGGCCTGATCGACAGCCCCTGGTCCCTGGTGCTGCCGATTATGACCAGTACCTATAACACCATCATCCTCCGGAACTTCTTTGAGTCCGTTCCGGCGTCTCTGGAGGAAAGCGCCAAGCTGGACGGGTGCAATGATCTGCAGATTCTGCTGCGCATCATCCTGCCGCTTTCCACCGCTTCCCTGGCGACGATTGCGCTGTTCTATGCAGTTGCCCGCTGGAACAACTACGCAGACGTCCGTTACTACATCAACTCTTCCAATAAGTTTACCCTCCAGATGAAACTCTATCAGGTCGTCTTTGCGTCCTCCTCCTCGGATGTCAGCATGGTTGAGGGCGGAAAGAACGCGGTTCTGGCGGAGACGATTCAGTGTGCGGCCGTGGTCTTCTCCACCGTGCCCATCCTCATTGTCTACCCCTTCCTGCAGAAGTATTTCGTTCAGGGCGTCATGATCGGCGCCGTGAAGGAATAACGGTTGGTTGAAACCGGATGGAATCCGGTGCAATAGATTTTTTCGCGAAAAAAGGAGGTACCCCCATGAAGAAAGTATGGTCTCTGATTCTTGCTCTGACGATGCTGCTGACCATGGTCGCCACTGTGGTTCCCGCATCGGCTGAGACGGCGGAAGTGTTCCGTTATGATCAGCCCATTACCCTCAAGGTTTCCGTATTTGACCGCGGCAATACCGGCGGCACGGCACCTGACAACAACTACTGGACCCAGTGGATTCAGGAGAACTTCGGCGATCCCCGCAACATCAAGATTGAGTGGGTCGTCATCCCCCGTTCCGAGGAAGAGCCCAAGCTGGCTACCCTCATGATGGATGAGGCTTCCTGCCCGGACATCTGCTTCACCTACAACGAGTCCATCGTCACGGACTATGTGAATCAGGGTGGCGTGACCGAGCTGAGCAAGTACGTCGATGAGTATGGCCCGAACCTCAAGAAGTTCCTGGGCGACGAGGTCCTCGAGTTCGGTAAGTTTGGCGGTGGTCAGTATGCCATTCCCGCCCGCCGCGTCGTGGTGGCCTGGATGGGCATGTTCATCCGTGAGGACTGGGTGGAGAAACTGGGACGCAAGATGCCCACCACCAAGGAAGAGTTCCTGGATACTCTGCGGGCATTCCGCGATGAGAACCCCGGCAATGTGGAAGGCGGATGCATCCCCTATGCACTGCAGAGAATCCCTTCGTTACAACCTGCAGCTCCAGTGGTCCTTCTACAAGGATCTGTCTGCCCGCACCCTGGCCTGTGAGCCCACGGTGGCCCATGACGGATATGAGGATTACCTGCTCTACCTGAACACCCTGTACCGTGAAGGCCTGGTATCCCCGGACTTCGCTCTGGATGCCAACAACCAGGACTGGCAGGATGTTACCTCCGGCAAGGCCGGCGGATACACCGGAAACTATGACCATCCCATCCGTGTTTCCCCGGGCATCCTGGCTTCTCTTCGCGCCTATGAGCCCGAAGCCAAACTGACCCCGGTCAACTGCTTCGAGTCCGTCACCGATCCCACCAAGTACTATCATCCGGTCTATGCTGCAGCCGGCCTGCTGAACTTCATCCCGGTCTATTCTCAGCATCCGGAAGCTGCCATTATGTACCTCGACTGGCTGTGCCAGTATGACACCATCTATTTCCTCCAGAACGGTCTGGACGGCATTACCTCGGATCTGAATGCGGATGGCATTCCGGTCGTCAAGGACGTGGATGCGGATCATCATGACATGACCTATAACTCCATGCAGAACATCGACTACACGCTGCTGGTCAACGGTCAGTGGCTCGACACCCCCGAGAAGACGATGAAGGCCCAGGCGCTGTCCTATCAGGGCTTTGCGGACCTGTTCGAAGAGGAGTACACGGTAGGCAACTACGATGCGCTTCTCGGCGGCTTCCACTTCGATGTCCCGCTGGAGAACAACTCCAAGTACGGCACCACCCTCAATTCCTATGAGCAGGAGATCCTGGTCAAGTGCACCATGGCCTCTTCGGCTGAGGAGTGCAGCAAGCTCTATCAGGATATGCTCAAGCAGTATATGGAGATGGGCGGCCAGGCCGTTATGGAAGAAAAGTATGCTGCGTGGGATAAAGCACACGCACAGTAAAACACCGGTCAGACAGATCTGATTCGGAACACGGTTTCCGGGGGCGCCGCGGCTGATGGCCTGGCGCCCTTTTGGATAAAGGAATGGGCCCGGTGCGTTGCACCGGTTTGTCAAATCATGTCCCATATCAATCATACGGTGCCGAAAGCCAAGGCAACATGAAAGGAGAGAAAACGGATATGATTCAGGTTGCAATTATTGGAACAGGCAACATTTCGCATGCACACATTCACGCGTATCTGCAGTTCCCGGAGCGGGCACATATCGCCGCCCTGGTGGATATCATCCCGGGAAAGGCACAGAAAGTGAAGGAACAGTACGGCCTTGACTGTGAGGTTTATCTGGATCATCATGATGTACTGGGCAGGGCGGACATCACCCTGATGGATGTCTGTACACCGCCGTACGTTCACGCGGAGATTTCCATTAACGGCATGAAGGCCGGCAAGAACGTCATCTGCGAAAAGCCCATGGCCCCGTCTCTGGCCGAGTGCGATGAAATGATCCGGGTGCGCGATGAAACAGGCGTTAAGCTTTCCATCATCGCCCAGAACCGTTTCCGCAAGCCCATCCGGGACCTCAAGGCGCTTCTGGATTCCGGCATTGCAGGACCGGTCCGTCATGCCTCCATCAATTCTCTGTGGTGGCGCGGACACTGCTACTATGATCTGTGGTGGCGCGGAACCTGGGAGAAGGAGGGCGGCGGGTGCACGCTCAATCATGCTGTGCATCACATCGACATGCTGGGCTGGATGATGGGCCTGCCCACGCGGGTCACCAGCGTTCTGGCCAATACCGCCCATGACAATGCCGAGGTGGAGGATCTGTCGATTTCCATCCTGGAATATCCGGGCGCTCTGGCCTCCCTGACCGCCTCGGTCGTGGATCACGGCGAGGACCAGACCCTGACCTTCCAGTGCGAAAAGGCAAAGATTGCCGCGCCTTTCTCCGTCTATGCCTCTCTCTCCAAGTCCAACGGATTCCCGGAGCGCAATGAGGCGCTGGAAAAGGAAATCAGCGATTTTGCCGATGCGCTTCCGCCGGTTCCGTACATCGGGCATGACGGGCAGATTGAAAATGTGCTGAGTGCCATTGAATCAGATGGCAATTTGGCGATTACGGCGGAGGATGGCCGCAGAACCATTGAACTGATTACGGCGGTTTACAAGGCTGGTTCCACCCGGGCAACCGTGGAACTGCCGTTTAAGCCGGATGATCCCTTCTACACGGTGGATGGCATTATGCGGTCCGTCCCGCATTTCTATGAGAAGGCGAAATCTGAGATGGAGCTGGGGAATGCGGATATCACCGTTGGCAGTGATTACGGCGAGAAGAAATAGGAGGAACTTCACATGAACGCAGCAGATGGAATGAATTATGCACCGGTAGGGGAGAAAAAGGCTGTGGTCAAGCCCGGTGAGTTTGTCTTTTCCGCGGCCAGACTGGACCATGGCCATATCTATGGCATGTGCAATGCCCTGACCGAGGCAGGCGCCACCCTCAAGTATGTGTGGGACCCGGATAAGGAAAAGGTGGCCGAGTTCATTAAGACCTATCCGCAGGCCATTCCGGCGGAGAGCGAGGATCAGATCCTGCAGGACAAGGAAACCATGATGGTGGCGGCAGCCGCCGTGACCTCCGAGCGTGGCCCCTTCGGCGTCACGGTCATGGAACATGGGAAGGATTATTTCACGGACAAGGCGCCCTTTACCACCACTGCGCAGCTCCTGAAAGCTAAAGAGACCGTTGCCCGTACCGGGAAAAAGTACATGGTCTACTACTCCGAACGTCTCCATGTGGAGGGGGCCATTATGGCGGGCTATCTGGTGGACGCCGGCGAAATCGGAAAGGTCATCAGCGTGACCGGTTTCGGACCGCACCGCCTCGGTGCCAAAAACCGCCCGGCCTGGTTCTTTGAAAAGGAGAAATACGGCGGCATCCTCTGCGATATCGGCAGCCACCAGATTGAGCAGTACCTGCATTTTGCAGGCGAGGAAGATGCAGAGGTTACCTCCGCCCGGATCGCCAACTATGGACATCCCGAATTCCCGGGCCTGGACGATTTCGGCGACTGCACCCTGACCGGAAAGAACGGAACCACCAACTATTTCCGCGTCGACTGGTTCAATCCGGACGGCCTCAGAACCTGGGGCGACGGCCGTACCTTCATCCTCGGAACAGAGGGCTTCATTGAGATCCGGAAGTACATCAACCTGGCGGCGGAGAATGTCAGCGGCAATCATGTCTTCCTGGTCAACGGCAAGGGCGAGCAGTACTTTGATGCCACCGGCAAAACCGGCTTCCCCTTCTTCGGCGGACTCATTCTGGACTGCCTGAACAGGACGGAAAAAGCCATGACCCAGGCGCATGCTTTTAAGGCGGCGGAGCTGTGCCTGAAGGCACAGGAAATGGCTGTCGTGCTGGCTCCTTAAACGGACAGCAGAAGGACAGCTATGGCACTTCTTCAGGTTGACTGCAGATCTAACGCGCTGATGCGGAAAGTCCATTTCAATGTGATCCTCCCCACAGACGCGGATAAAACGGATCGCAGACCCTATCCGACGCTGTATCTTTTGCATGGCATTTTCGGAAACAGCACCAGCTGGCTGACCGGAACCTGCGTGCAACGGTATGCGGAGGAGAAAGGTGTCTGCGTCGTGATGCCAGACGGGGAGAACGGGTTCTATCTTGATCATCTCGATTACATAAACCGCTTTTCCGTCTGGATCGGCGGTCAATTACCCACCACTTAGTGACCCGAAACTGGCCAGGATGGAAAATGTGAATAAAGGGGGCACGGAGACGATATACGCTCCGTGCCCCCTTTGATATGCCATATGACCGGCGATCTGGGAAGTGGGACAGGTGTGACCTTCTTTTGACAGGTCGTCACGCCTTGTTGAATTTCTCCTTAGGCTGTTTGCAGCGAGGGCATCTCCAGTCATCCGGGAGATCCTCAAAAGCGACCCCGTCATGCTCTGCGGGATCGTAGATGTATCCACAGATGGAGCAGACGTACTTTCCGGAGCCGGCGCTGGCGGAAAAGTCAACAGTTACAAGATCAGGGGCCGGGGGATTGTCGAGATCAACGACTTTCTTTCCGGCCAGATTTTCAGGACCGCGGCCGCAGTGGGTGGACACGTAGACCGTCGGATGGTTCCGGATAAACTCACGGACACGGTCGAGGGTTTCGCGGGCAGCAGCGGCATCTTCGAAGACGACGGAGAGCTTGTTGGCATAAAGTGCCTCATCCGTATAGGTGATGTCGCCGTGGAGCATATAGTAAAGGCCGTCTTCCTCGACAATGACGATGCTGTTGCCGTTGGTGTGTCCTTTGGCACGGATGAAGTAAATCCCGTCGCGGATTTTCTGGCAGGCAGGGAAATTGAAATAGTTGCCATCCGTGAATTGGACCGGGACCAGGTTGGGAATTCCCTGCAACTCATCTGCAGTGAGTTCCTCTTCGTTGACATAGATCCGGGCGTTGGGGAAGGAACGAAGCTCTCCGGAATGATCGGCGTGCTTATGGGTCAGCAGAATATGGGTGACCTGCTCGGGACGGTATCCGGCAGCGGCAAAAGCATCCATATAGCTGCAGATGTCTTTCCCGGTAAAGCCCATGCTCTTCTCGTCCGGAACTTCTTCCGGTGTTCCGGCCGGGAAGCCGGTATCGATCAGGATGACCTCATCGCCGGTGTCAATCAGGTAATTGGTCATGGCTCCACGGTAGCGAATGTTGGGATCGAACTTATCGGGTCCGTCTTCGCCGCCCATGACGAAGGGCTGGGTGTAGAATCCGTCTTTACGGAACTGAATTGCTTTGATGATCATTTGAGACTCCTTTCGGATGTTCCGCCTGACTGGAGAGGGGAACATCTCTGGCACAGGGAAAGTCCGGCCATGGAAAAGGATGTACGGCGCCCGGCAGCCGGAAAGAGATGATTCCGACGGCGTGTGTGAATCTCAGGGAAGGGCCTGGAATTTCCCGGAAAAACAGCTACGGCTGGCCGGGATCCGGTCGGGCGCAGCTGTAAGGTACAGGTGGGTTGAGGATAACGGATAATCCGCGAGAAGGGTTACAGCAGCGACTTGATGCAGGCCTCAACTTCCGCTATGTCAGCGGTCGGCTCAAAGCGGGCCACAACGTTTCCCTCACGGTCAATGATGAACTTGGTGAAGTTCCACTTGATGTCCGGTTTCTTATCCCACTCCGGATCGGCCTGCGCGAACATCTTCTCGAGGAGTTCCTTATACGGATGATCACAGAATCCTTCGAAACCTTTCTGAGACTTGAGATACGTATAGAGCGGAAGCTCGTTTTCGCCGTTGACCTCGGCCTTCTTCATCTGCGGGAAAGTGGTGTTGAAATGCATGGTACAGAACTCATGGATTTCATCATCCGAACCGGGGGCCTGGCCACCAAACTGATTGCAGGGGATGTCGAGAATCTCAAGGCCTCTGTCATGGTAGTCACGGTACATCTGCTCAATAGGTGCATACTGGGGCGTGAAGCCGCAGCCGGTGGCCGTATTGACCACCATGATGACCTTGCCCTTGTAATCGGAAAGGTTCAGTTCTTCACCGGTACCGGTCGTGATGGTGTAATCGTAGATCATAATTGTTTTCCTCCATTCTTACGGGGGTCAGGGAATAAGGGACATGGGATTCACGTCGGCCGGCAGTCTCTTTGTCTGTATGGTAAATGGCAGACACGATACCCACTGTGATTATACAGGAACAGGGAAGCTTCGGTAAAGAGCAAAAATCCGATTTTCCGCATGAAAACCGGATGAATTCTGGCCGGTCAGTGATAAAAAACCCGGGTATAGGCCCGTTCGATATGAGGCGCTCTCCGTGCTGGCCGTCCGGACCGAGAAAGGCTGGGGAAGGATGATGCGAAATGCGGATGAATGGCGGAACTTGCGCAGGTCATTGGACAGGCTGGAAAGGCTCTGTTGCATAACGGGGAACGGGGAAGGGCCAGATGCTCTGCACCGGTTTGTCAAACAGTGTCCCATACCAATCATACGGTGCAGAAGGCCAAAGCGACTTCGGAGGATGGTTTGAGACGGGCAGTGCCCGCCTCAAACAGGGGAAATTCGGACCGGGTTGGAGATCCGGATCCCTGCGGCCCCCGGAGGCCGTCAAAGGCACTACGACGGAAAGGGGTGAAGGCTATTTACACGAATCCATGTACAGAGACGGACAGGTTCGTTGTGAACCAGGCGTTCTGTGCGAAGACAATGGAAGGGCATGTCAGTTCAGAGGAGGTTCAGCCTTTCGCCACTTGAACGGGGCGTTCCGGGATGGAAAAACGAGATTGACAATCTGCGAATAATGATTAAAATAATGAAGGTAAAGATGGCCTGTCGGGAGTCTGACAGGGCATGAAAGGAAGGTAAAGGTTTATGTCGTTAAAAAGAGATATGCTTCTCTCCGGGATTGCATTTCTGGTGATTGGCATTCTGTTTCTGGTAGCCCCGAATACGTCCTCTCTGCTGATTGCCCGGGTGGCCGGCATCGTTCTGCTCCTTGAGGGCCTGGCACGTGCCTTTGCGGCGTGGAGAAGGAAAGAAAAAGGTATTTCAACCAAGGCAATTACCGCGGTGTCGGTGATCATGATCGTTCTTGGCATCATTTTGCTGGTAAGACCCGTCGTCATGATTGGTTACAGCTACTTCATCTTTGGCGGCGTCATGATCCTGAATGCGCTGTCCAACATCATCGGCTTTCTCAAGAAGGAAATCCAGGTGGAAGGCAACCAGACCCTCTTTCTCATGTTCTCCATTGCGCTGGCCGTTGCCGGCATCGTCGTACTGTTCAATCCCTTTGCATCCAACAAGATGATGATGCAGGTGATCGGAATCATGCTGATCGTGGATGGCGTAATCAATCTGTTTACGTCCCTCAAGATGAAAAACTGATTCAAAGACAAAATAAGCCGGAGGAAAAGCGGTTTTCCTCCGGCTTTTTGTATGGGCCAGGATCAGATGATTTCGTACTCGAAGAGCTCCCGTCTGAGACGGGTACCTTCTTCAATCGCCTCGGGAAGCAGAGCCCGGGCGACCAGGATGGGCTCAGCCTCCGGCGTATCCGTCCGCCTGAGCCAGGCATAGTCTCCGTCGATTTTCTCGACCAGGTAAATTCTTGTTTCCATGCACGATCTCCTTCTTTGACAGGATTGGATTCGGGATATCTTCAGGAGTGAGCGAACCGGGTCTCTGCACCCGGTCGGTTCGCGGATGTGCCGCGCCGGTTTTTCTCTGCCGGGAAACAGCCGGCTGGATCGCCTGCGGGGCCGGTACGCTCATTATAGCGGGGAAACCGGTATTGGGCAAGGGCATCTGGGCGTGGGCCGGACAGAGGCCGGCAGGGACCGATGACAACGGGCTGCTGATCGGGAGGACAAAGGTACACGGGAAACGGCATGATTCGGGAGTATGGGGAGGAACGCGACCGGGATTGCGAAGGGGACCGTTGGCAGGCGGAGGGGGAAATAAAAAACTGCTGCATCAGCAGCAGTTTGAAGGGTTTACTGGATTCCGGCGAAGAGGGCCACAGCGCCGTAGAACTCGTCCTCATCCTTGACAGGTCCGAAGTAGAAGGTCATGAGCTTGCCGCCTTCAACCTCAATGGAGCAGCAGGCAACGGGGCTGTCACCAGGGATCCTGTAGATGACTGCACCGTAACCGTTAACGTTCGCCTGCATGACGTAATCGAAGCTGGCATCCGTCTTGAGGCTGTCGTAGTAGGCAGAAAGTCCGTCTTCCGGGAACTCGACGGCCTGGGCACCGTAAGCATAATCGTCGCCGGTGTAGTAGAATTCATAGCCTTCTCTGTCTTCCTTGGCGAAGGCGTCCGGAAGGTAATACTTGAAGGTGTAGTTATCCATTTCAACGATCTTTCCGGGGAGCTTGGACATCAGGGTTTCCTCGACCTGACTCCATGTGAGTTCGGTGACTTCCGCAGTTTCTGCAGTGGCAATTCCGCAAACCAGGCAGAGGACCACGAGAAGGGCAAGAATCATCTTTTTCATAAAAAATCCTCCAATACAGTAATTTTTAGGCCATCGGGTATTATACTCGTCAGCCGGTCTTTTGTCATGAAAAGTGGCTGCCGGTTTATCCCAGATAACTGCCTGTTTATCCCAGATACGGGTATCGGTCCATGAATGGAGGAGAACGGGAGGAAATAAAGCAGACGGAGGGGCGGTCAGCAGGATCCGGATTTTGTAGAAACGGAATGAGGAGATACGATTGTCCTGTCGAAAAGGGCATGTTATAATCTACCCATAGGTAAGGGTTTGAAGTTATCGCCCCCTTTTCCCTGGGCCCACACCGTACGTGAAGCTTTCACCTCATACGGCGCTCCATCGAATCTGTCAGGCATTGTTATCTTATAGCGTCCCTCTCAAGCCTGTTGAAAA
>JAFUBF010000509.1 GCA_017460325.1 Clostridia bacterium
ACGCCGACGCCGGAGCCGACACCGACCCCCACCCCAACACCGACGCCGGAGCCGACACCCACCCCAACACCTACACCGACGCCAACACTGGCACCGTCTGCCGAACCGATCTGGGGAATTGTGCGGTCAGCCCGTGACAATGTGATCCTGCGGACGGAGCCGAAAAAGGACGGATTGATTCAGACGATCATTCCCAACGGCGGGACAGTGCTGGAGATCCTGAATCGCGTTGAAAATACGGACGAGAACACGTGGTGGTATTACGTAGAGGGCAAGGGAACAGACTACAAGGGATTTCTGCCGCAGGAGGATCTGTCGTGGTTCGAACAGGACCAGCCGACTCCGGTCCCGACGGCCACGCCCAGACCGGTGAGAACGCCAACCCCGACTCCTGTCCCGGTGATGACAGATAAAAATCTGGTATACAGTCCGGACGGGCAGGGAAATGTGGTCATTGTCGGCCTGGAAAAGGAAACGGAAAAAGTGGAAATCCCTGCCGAAATCAACGGTTATCCCGTTGTGGAAATCGGAGAGGAAGCATTCCGGATGAAACGGAAGATTACCACGGTAGTGATTCCGTCGTCGATTCAAAAGATAGGAAAATATGCTTTTGCCGGATGCACTTCTCTGAGGCGGGTTACTCTTTCGGAGGGAATTGAGACCATTGGAATGGGCGCATTTGCCAACTGTGAGTTGCTGAGCGGCCTGAAGATTCCCGGAACGGTCAGAACAATTGAGGAGGCGGCGTTTGCCTACTGCAGGAAGGTGACAGAGGTTGTAATCCCGGAAGGGATGAACGAAATTCCGAAAAATATGTTCGAAGGCTGCACCGGACTGTCATCGGTCAAGCTTCCGGAGACCGTTGAAAAAATCGGATCGGAGGCCTTCAGCGGATGTACGGCACTGAACACGGTTAATCTTCCGGATTCCCTGCAGCAGATAGCAGCAAAAACATTCTATGAATGCAGAAAACTCAGGAAGATCACATTCCCGTCGGCCATGAAAATGATAGGTGAGTATGCCTTCTATAACTGTCAGGGTCTTTCAAAACTGGAGCTGCCGGACAGCCTCGAGAGAATGGGGGTCGGGGTATTTTATAACTGCAAGAACCTGACGGCCATTTCTTTCGGAACGGGACTCACGAGAATTCCTGAACAGGCATTTACACAGTGCAACGGTCTTTCCTCACTGACCATTCCCGGGAATGTGGTGGAGATCGGAAAACAGGCGTTCTACTCCTGTGCCAATCTGACCAAACTGACCATTGAAGAAGGAACGGAAATTCTGGACGAAGAATGTTTCTCACTCTGTAAATCACTGAAAAACACGACGCTGCCCATGAGCCTGACGGATGTGGATCAGGATGCATTCATCAAGAGTAATTCCGTGAAGTTTATCCTTGATGAGGGCAACAGTTACCTGATCGATTATGCCAGAGAGGAAGGAATTCCGGTGTCGTATAAACAGTAAAGGATATTCCGTAAGATGCAGTGGAAAGGACAATGAGACATGCTGGAGGCAAGTTCCTATTATCTGGACGAAGGAGTTGTGCTGAATAAGCATTACCGGATAAAAAGACTGCTCGGTGAGGGCGGATTCGGAATGACGTATGAGGCCAGCGATGAACGTTTTCTCCGGAAAGTTGCGGTTAAGGAATACTTTCCCTTCGGACAGGCGGTGCGCAGTGAAGAAGGTCTAAACGTACTTCCGGCAAAGCGGCATGACTATGAACAGGGTGTTAAGGATTTCCTGAATGAAGCGCGTGCACTGTTTGAATGCAGGAAGATTCCGGGAATTGTTGAGGTGCTCGACTATTTCGAGGAAAACGGAACGGCGTATATCGTCATGGAATTCCTTGAAGGATGCACCCTGAAGGAACATATTGAAAGTGCCGGTACCTATCGCTGGGATGAACTGAAAGATGTGATGTTGCCGCTGGTGGACAGTCTTGAGCAGGTGCATCAGAAGGGAATGGTGCACAGGGATATCAGTCCGGACAATATTATGCAGCTTTCGGATGGCTCTCTGGTTCTGTTTGACTTCGGGTCTGCGTTGCATAACAGAGTAGCAGCGCCCGAGGATATGGTTACAACAGTGAGGGAGGATGATTCCGAATCAGGTGAAACAGCGGTACCGGATCAGAAGGCGGTACTGAAGAGCGGATTTACGCCGATAGAACAGATTCGCAGTGATACATCCCTGGTCGGGCCAAGAACGGATATCTATTCGATCTGTGCAACTATTTACACATGCCTGACAGGCGGTGCGCCGCCGACGGCGATCCAGAGGATGCAGGGAACCCGCCTGGAACCGCCATCTGAAAAGGGAATCCGGATTCCACCTGGTGTTGAAAAAGCCCTGTTAAAAGGGCTATCACTCAACGCAGATGACAGATGGCCGAGTGCGAAGGTTCTGGGGGAACAGCTTCGTAAGGAAGACCGGAAAAAACCGGGAAAGATGCCCTTCATTGCAGCCGCCGTGTTAGTTGTAACTGTTGGAGGGATCGTTTTCTGGCTTAATTCTGAGAACACCCGAAATCGGAAGCCAGAGGGGACAGATGTTGAAGTTCAGGAAACGTCCTCTACAGAACCGGTGTCCGCTCCAGATTTGTCAGGAGAAACCACTCCGGAGCCAATAGTGATACCGGAGCCGACAGAAACTCCAATGTCAATATCCACGCCTGAACCCACTTCGGAACCTACAACTGCGTCAACGCCGACGCCGACACCCACGCCCACACCGACACCCACACCGACGCCGGCGCCGACACCCACGCCAACACCGACGTTCACACCTACGCCGACACCGACGCCCACACCGACACCGACGCCAACGCCGACGCCCACACCGACACCGACACCGACGCCAACGCCAACGCCGACACCGACACCCACGCCCAGTCCGGTTCCGACACCTTCACCTGCTCCCGTGGTGATCTATGAGGGAGAACAGATTACTTTGGGAAGTATAGATGGGATTCAGATGAATTGGACAGTGCTTAGAAGCGAGAACGGCAGGGCACTTCTGATCTGTAATGAGGCTGTGACGGCACGGCAAATGGAAGGGAATAGCTGGGCGAAATCTGGGCTGAGGAAATGGCTGAATGGTGAGTTCTATCAGCAGTATTTTACTGACACGGAAAGAAGTATTTTTATTCAGTCGGAGATAACGACGCCGCCGGATTCGGTATATGACGCAAAAAGCGGGCCGGCAACGCAAGACGTATTCTTCGTGTTAAGCGGTGACGAAGCAAGGACCTTCTATTACGAAAAGGAGCAGAGGACCGTCCGGCCTAACCGCCGCGCAATGGCGGAAGGTGTTCGTACGAGTTCGTCCGGCACCTGCAGTTGGTGGCTTCGTTCATTGGCGGCCGAGAATTCTTCTAACTTCATGGTTGTGGGAAGAGATGGCGGAATCGGCTGGAGCGAATCGTATGCGCAGACTGTCGGGGTGCGTCCGGCAGTATGGATTAATCTGTATGCACCGGCGCTCGGATTTCTTTTTACACCATAAGAATGCCTCTGATAAAAAAATGCATATTGTGAGTCAAAGATGTTCCGAAGTACAGATAAAGATCAACAGGAAAGGATATGCATTATGAAACGTGGGACACTGCTTGTAGTGGTTCTGTTACTTGCTTTCGCTATTACGGTGAGCATAGCGGAAGGGAATAATCCGGTGGATGAGGATATTCCTGAGGGACTCTATGTGTATTCTCCTATCGAGGGAAAGATACTTTCCTGGATGGAAAATGAAAAAGGAAACGAATACCAGATTATCGGGCTGGCACCACATGACACAACTGTTAATCTCGTACTTAAAGACGGTGAGAAGACAGTCTGGCAGGGGGATGTCCTGTCTGAAGGAAACGGATATTTCCAGGCGACGGTTCCGGCAGAAAAACTGGAAACGGACATCCAATACATGCTGAATGCGCAGTGTCTGGGGTATGAAAAACAGGTTACTTTTTCCGCTTACAAGGGCAGTCTTTCCGACTTTGCGGCGGATCCGTTGCACATAGAAATACTTGAAGGATTGACCCAAGAGGAAAAATGGACTTATGAGAGTGAAATGGAGGAACCATCAGAGGAGGAACTGCTTGCAGAGGATATCCTGAACGAGGAGGAGCTGGCCGGACAAAGCAGAATTCAGACTGGTCCAAAGGAATTTAGAAACAAAGATTTCAGTTATATGATTCAGGACGATGAGACGCTGCATTTGACTTATTACTATGGGCATGAGAGACACCTGAAAATTCCCGAGATGGTTGATGGGTATAAGGTTTCGGGGATAAATTTTTCCATATTTAACGCTGCCCGGGGTGTATACGAGGTCACGATACCCCATTCCGTAACAAATGTGGAAGGCATGCCATTTTTGGAGTGGTGTGATTTGACGGCGATTTATGTTCCACCGGATCATACGACACTGGCCAGCGTTAATGGAGTTCTCTATTCCAGAAATTTGAAAACGCTGATAGGGGTTCCCAATAGGCACCCGGACAAGGAAATGGTGGTACCGGAAGGAACTGTAACGCTGGATTTTAGTGCGTTTTTCTCGTCAAGTGTCCGGAAAGTTTATTTACCTGAAACACTCAGGAAAATCAGTGATTCCTGCTTTGCCTATTCGTGGAATTTGCGCATTATGGATTTGCCCGACAGCCTTCGAATATTGGAAGGGGGATGCCTGAGAAATAACGGATTGAACAGGATTGTTATCCCGTCCCGCGCAGCAGTTGAGGGTGAACAGGGAATCTGCTTTGGCTGTAGAAATCTGGAAGATATTACGGTAATGCCTGGCAATGAGACGGCCTGTTCGATTGATGGAGTTCTTTTTTCTGCTGATAAAGAGACTCTGATGACTTATCCGGCTCAAAGACCCGGGAAGCATTATGAGATTCCATCTGGTACAGTCAGGATCGGGGACAGGGCGTTTGAAGGCGCAGCACATCTGCAGTCTGTAACGATAGCAGAATCCGTTACGACTTTGGGAAACAATGCGTTTGAAGGGGCATCTATAGAGTCTGTCGAGATTCCGGACGGGGTAACAGAACTTGGGGATAATCCGTTCTATAATTGCTGGAACTTGACGGGTTTTGTAATAAGCAGAATGCATCCCTTCATGGATGCGGTGGATGGCAAGTATTTGTATTCCAGAGATCATAAAACCTTTATCTGCTATCCCAGTGGATTGGACGAAGAGTTCTATGCGGTTATGGATGGAACACAGAAAATCGCAAATGAGGCTTTCGATACAACCAAACTGAAGGGGATTTATCTTCCGGAAGGTCTGAAAACGATTGGAAATTTTGCTTTTTGTGCCTCGTCCGTGAAAAGTATATACATTCCGGGTACGGTGGAAGAGATGGGGAATCAAATCCTGTCCTACTGCGATGAGTTGGAAACAGTCGGTATTGGGGCTGGTGCAACAATGCTTGCAGACAGCATGTTTGTCGGGTCTAATGAGTTAAAAGGTGTTTCAGTGCCTGAAACCGTTTCTGAGATCGGAGAATTGGCTTTCCTGGATACGGGAAGTGTTCGCATATTCACCGTTGAAGGCAGTTTTATGCATCAGTATGCGATGCAGAATGCGCTCAATTTTGATGTGCAGCCCGGTAATTATGAGAAATTTACGCAGAGTGTCAAAGACGGAACAGATCCTCTTAGAGAGACCGGATATAAACCGAAGGCCCAGGTACGCATCATCAGCTCAGACCCTGCAAATATCAGGGAAAAAGCCGATTTGGGCAGCCGCAGGGTTGGACGTGCCACACCCGGAACGGTATATCCGTGGCTTGAAACTGTGACAGCCGGAAATGTTACGTGGTATAAGATCGAACTGGAAGATGGTACAGAAGGATTCATCGCTTCCAAAATGGCCGAACTGCTGGATGAATGAATCGTGTTTCCTGAAGGCACAGGGAAAGAGATCGTGAGTTGATTATGATGCTTTGTCCTATCCACAGGGGATGATCGTCGGCACAGAGATGGTTCGGGCAGAAGCGATTTGTAAAACTCTCCATATGGAACGTTGGTGAACCGGGAAGGGATCTCACGGGACCTTTGAGAACTCGAAAATCCAGATATCTCCAAAGGAGGGACAGGGACTTCGCACCGGTTTGTCAAATGATGTTTCATATCAATCATACGGTGCCGAAAGCCCAGGCAACTGAGGAGGAAGAACGGGCAACCGACAGATCCACAGGACCTGGATTCTCTGAGTTTTCATGCAATTTATTCCCCGGGGATGATGATGCATTCGCATCCTTTAGGGGCGTTCCGTACACTGGCTAACATCGTAATGATGGTCAGCTCAATCACTTATTGTCTGTTAGATGGCAGAGATTACAGAATATTAGAAAGTTCTGGGAAAGGCTTAATCTGGAGGGAAGAAAATGGGTAAGAAGATCTGTTTTCTGTTTCTACTGCTTCTCCTTCTGGTTGTCTCCGGGATAGCAGAAACGGTGGAAGAAGATATTCCGGAAGGACTGTATATTTATGCGCCAACAGCGGGAAAGTATCTGCCATGGATGGAAGCAAAAAGCGGATATGAATATCAAATCATCGGACTGGCACCGCATGACAGTACGATCAGTCTGAGTGTGTCAGTAAATGGGGATATAATCTGGCATACAGATGTCATGTCGGAAGGAAACGGCTATTTTATGGCCTCATTTCCGGCAGAAGAGTTGGAAACCGGAACAGTATGTCTCCTGAATGCGACCTGTCTGTCCTATCGTTCAGAGATATCCTTTCTTCTGTATGCAGGCACGGTAACTGCATATGCCATGGATCCTCTGCATCTGGAGATGCTGTCAGATTTGACAGATGAGGAAAGAGGAAAGTATGAAGCGGAAATGGCAGAACTGGAGGAGGAAGAGTATTCTGAGTTGGATATTGAATCGGAGGAATATTCAGAACCAACGAAGATTGGCCCCAATGAGTATCGGTCTCGTGATTACAGTTATACTGTGCTGGAAGACGGTACGATACACATCGACTTCTACTATGGGCATGAACGGGATCTGGTTATTCCGACGATATTGGATGGTTTTACAGTCAGTCAGGTGGAGTTTGCTGGGACCATACAAAAGCGTGGGGTTGTGACAATAACCATCCCGGAAGGCGTAAACTGCGAAATGCATCCGTGTTATAACTGGCCTAATCTGACGGCAATCTATGTTCCAAAGGATCATGCCACGCTTGCCAGTGTCAACGGAATGCTGTACACACGCGATTTGAGAACGCTGATTGCGGTTCCGAATGCTTACCCGGAAAAGGAACTGGCCGTACCGGAGGGAACGCTGTATCTGGGAAACAGTGTCTGCTGGGGATCAACGCTTCGAAAAGCGATTCTGCCGGATAAACTGAAGGAAATCGGGACTTTGGCATTTACAGCTTCAGATTGCCTTCGTGAGGTTAACATTCCGGACAGTGTTCGGATTCTGGAACGAGGTTGCCTTAGTGAATGTGCAATTGAAAGCCTTCTAATTCCATCTAAAACACCTGTGACAAAAGAAATATGCGAAGGAGACAACAAACTCAGGGAAATAATTGTTATGCCGGGAAACGAGACAGTGCAGTCTATAGATGGCGTCATGTTTTCTGCCGATGGGGAAACACTGATGGCTTATCCGGCAAACAAAGATACGGAGGAATATGACATTCCATACGGGACGGTTACGATTGCCGGAAGTGCTTTCAGAGGTACTGTAAATCTTAGAACAGTGGTGTTTCCGGAATCTGTTACCAGGCTGGAGGACAGAGCGTTTAATCAGTCGTCCATCCAGACCGTGTATTTACCGGATAGTCTTGAATCAATCGGAGAAGCAGTGTTTACAGGGTGCAGAAACCTGAAAGAAATATCGGCCAGTGATTCCCAACCTTATTTTGATGCAATCGAGAATAAATATCTGTATTCAAAGGACCATACGGTTTTCTATTCGTATCCGGCAGGACTTGATGAACATGTATATGTCATGGAGCCAACTACCAGGATGATTAAAGAGAGGGCGTTTGAGCATACAAAACTTGCCGGAATTGTTCTGCCGGAAGGGTTAACGCAGATTGGTGCACAGGCGTTTATCTCTTCCAAACTCAAAAGTATCTATATTCCCGGTACTGTGGAAGTTATAGGAAGACAGGCGTTTGGTTTCTGTCGAAATCTGGAACGGGTTGCCATCGAGTATGGAGTGAAAACCCTGGAGAGATGGATGTTTGGGGACGATATCATGCTGCGTGAGATCACCATCCCGGAAACAGTAAAAGAAATCGGGGATCTGAGCTTTTTGAATGTGGAACAGATACGGGTTTACACGACAGAGGGGAGCTATGCACAACAGTATGCTTTACAGAATCAGCTGGAATGCGAGACGGCTCCGGGAAATTATGAAACAGTAACCCGGCAAATCAAAGAAGAAACAGAGCTGATGTTGACGAATGCGAAATCTATAGAAGGGGGCAGAGTGAAGATTACGAATAAGAGTACGGTGAATATCCGGGAAAAACCGGATGCTAGCAGTCGCAGGGTCGGAAGAGCTGAACCGGGAGAAGTCTACAGATGGCTTGAAACAGTCGAGAAGGGAGGAAGCCAATGGTATAAAATTGGAATGGCAGATGGAACAGAGGGGTATGTTTCTGCCAAGATGACGGAAATCATGCAAAGTATGGAATGAGAATTTCCATACCGCCACTTAGCAGGTGTTGCATTTTTGTTTCATACTCCGGAGTTGTCAGGAGTGAACAGTTGAAAACGGGAAACGGAAGTTATGTAAAAGAGAAACGGTAAAGGAAAGGGGACAGGATCTATGAAAAAGATATGGCTACTTGTGTGTATAGCGCTGTTACTGACGTTTGCGTGTGTGTCGTTTGTACAGGCGGAAAGTGTGATGGAGGATGAACTCCCGGAAGGCGTTTATATCTATACCCCTGCCAAGAACAAATTTTTGCCGTGGACTGAGGCAGATAATCAGAATGTATTTCAGGTAATCGGTCTGGCGCCGAATGACAGTACAGTCAATTTGAGCCTCAGGATTGGGAAGACTGTTGTCTGGAACGGCGAGGTGATGTCGGAGGGAAACGGATATTTTTCCGCCAACATTCCTGCCGCCGATCTGGATATAGAACCTGAATATACGCTTGAGGTGGAAAGCGCGGGATATTCTGCAAATGTGGTTTTCTATATCTATCGCGGCACATTGACAGAATTTGCGGCAGACCCTCTTCACCTTGCTCTGCTGGAGGGGCTGACTCCGAACGAACTGTATTATTATGAAGCTGAGACAAAAGGCGAGATACTGGACGAGGAGTCATTTGATGATCTGGCGTTGGGGGAGACGATGCAGACGGGCCCCAACGAGTACCGAAATAAGGAATACAGCTATGTCGTGGATGAAAACGGGAATGCAACCCTGACATATTATTATCAGCATAAGGAAAAACTGGTGTTGCCGACTACCATAGACGGATATAAAGTGACGGGAATCAGATTCCCGTTATTCAGTAAGGCGTCTGGTGTTAAAAGTGTGCATATTCCCAGTCAGATTACAGAAGTATCGTCCAATCCTTTTCTAAACTGGATCAGTCTGACGGCGATTTATGTCGAACCGGATCATCCGACACTGGCGAGTGTAAATGGTACGTTGTACAGCCGGGATCTGAAAACGCTGGTTGCCCAGCCGTCGAAACACCCGGAAAAAGAACTGATCGTTCCGATGGGAACAACAACACTGGGAGAAGCTGCCTTTTTTACCAGTACTGTAAGAACTGTCGATCTTCCCGAAAGTTTGAGGACGATAGGAACAGAATGCTTCGCCTATGCCAGGCGTATGAGTAAGATTCGTTTGCCGGATAGTGTTCGAGTGCTTGAGACGGGGTGCCTGAGGGATTCCGGCCTGACCTCCCTGATGATTCCCTCGAAGGCCGCTATAAACTCGAGCATTGTCAGTGCGTGTCCTTACCTGAAGGAGATCACGGTTATGCCGGGAAATGAAACCGTTAAATCGGTTGACGGGGTGCTGTTCTCGGCAGATGGTGAAATACTGTATGCATATCCTTCCGGGAAAGACGGGAAAAGATATAAAACGCCGAAAGGGACCGTTAAGATTTCCTCACAGTCTTTCAGAGGTACGGTGAATCTGGAAAGTGTGGAACTAACGGAAGGAATTGAGGAGATCGAATGGGACGGATTCGGATCGAGTTCAATAAAATCCATTACGTTGCCGAACAGTCTTACGACAATCAGTCAGAATGTTTTTAGCGGAAGCGAGAAACTCACGGAAATCATTGTCAGGAATGATCATCCTACACTGTCGTCGGTGAAGAGAAAGTATCTGTATTCAAAAGATCATACGATTTTCTACTGCTATCCTGCGGGACTGAAAGATAGTTCATACACGTTTGAGCCGGAAACAGAGGAAATAGAGGGATATGCACTGTCTGAAACAGAGCTTAAATCAGTGGTATTGCCGGATGGACTGAAGAAGATTGGACATCATGCTTTCTATGGTTCGCATCTGAAGTCGGTTTATGTGCCCGGGTCAGTCACTGAGATTGGGACACAGGCGTTCTCTTTTGCCTATCTTGAGTATGTGGCGTTGGATAAAGGGGTAGAAAAACTGAGCAGCAATGTGTTTAATAGTTCGCTGCTTCTCCAGGGAGTATCTGTTCCGGATACGGTAACTGAAATTGGTGAGCTGGCTTTCCTGAAAACCGGGAATGTAAGAATTTTCACAACGGAAGGCAGCTTTATGCATCAGTATGCGATACAGAATCAGCTGAAAATTGATGTGGAGCCGGGAAATTATGAGGCGTTTACGGAAAGCGTCAAGAACAGCCGCAATCCGTTGCGTGCGACAGGGTATATAGATACCCAGGAGGTCGAAATCACAGCCAAGGAAAAGGTGAATATCCGGCAGAAACCCAATATGGACAGCAGACGTGTCGGAAGAGCAGAACCGGGTGCTGTTTATACGGTGGTTGATATTATTTATGAAAACGATAAGGTAGCATGGTATCTGATTGAAATGGAAGATGGTACACAGGGATATATCAGCGGAAAAGTTGCAAAGCTCCTGTAATGATACCAACTGATTTGTGCAGCCAATGTTCGGATGTCAGGTGTGTTTTTGCTCCGGATGAGGTGTGGAATTGCCTGCGGTATATCTGCAGCGCATGAACAGAACAGGTTGGAAAGTCGTGGATGAGACTAATAACAGAAGAAAGGATTGACAGCTTTTACATGCTGCTGGGGAAGAAAATGAAAAGAATAATACTGATAGGACTGATACTGTTCTGCATGGCAACTGTCGCATGTGCGGATCTGGGCCCTGTTGTAGTTGATAATGGCGAATACAAGGAATTGTTCGGCGGTCAGGTATATGCGGAACTGTCGGATAAAACTACTGTGGCGATGGTAGAGGGTGGCGAATGGGAGGCATATCTCGGTCTTTCCAGTGATGCCAGAGAGGATAAAAGCAAGGAATTAAGCTGGGAACTCAAGACGGCAGATGGCAATATACTGGCTGAAGGAAAACAGAATGAATATGGTTCTGCGGACATTGCTCTGCCTGAATCGCTTGAAGTGGGAAAAGAGTATAATCTTGTTTACACATACGGAGAGGATCAGGAAACGATTCCGCTTAATGTTGTTACTGCGGAGGAAGCGGGATTAGACGTAAACCGTGGAGATCTGGAAATTGTCGGGTTTAAGGATGGAGATGTACTGAAGCCGGTCAAATACTCGGATTATGAGTATATTACATTCGTCTATAACCAGTGTGGATTTGGACTGATTCATGTTACATTTGAGGGAGTAGATACATCACATAGCACTCGATATAATGTAAATTGTACGCCGACGGGAGATGGAAAGAACCAGGTTATTGAGTTCACCATAAACTTCTTTCACCAGGGTGAGAGGTATCGAGTTACGCTTGAACAGGGAGGTCAGACTGTAAGCAGGGAGTTTGTCGTGGGTGGTGAGACAAAAACGACAGGCAGCTCCAGCTCCGTGAGGACGAGTTCTTCAAGGCAGGTGTCAAAGGCCGAAAAGGAAGAGAATGTTGCTAATGCGGTTAGTTCAGCGACACAGTCAGTGATTTCCAAAATCAACTATAACCGTGGAACGAAAAAGAAGAATACAACGATAAAGACGGAGAAAGGGTCTGTTCCAAAGTCATTCTATTACAACGTAAAGGAAGCAAATGGCGGGTTTCCTCCGACAATTACGGACGCTTATCTGAATGACGAACTGGATGACAGTCTTTCTTCGGCAGTTAAAACACTCTCGGATGAAGTAGAATATCTGAAAAAGCAAACGAAAGAATATCCGGATGAACTCTATGTGTTCCCGGAATATACCTATACACTGAAGAGAGATGATTATCTGCTGACAGTAGTTCCATTCTTTGCGAAAAAAGACGGGAATCTTTTCGGCGATAAAATGTACCTGTACTGTATCCAGCAAAGCAAGGGAGAATACAAATCCGGTGGGAAAAAATATTCTTTGCGGCGAATGGGATTTGTTATATCAGAGGGATATAACGTACAGAGTGTCCTTCAAAATGCGTTTTCCGACAGCACAGATAAGGTTTGGAGAGATTTTGTAAACAGATATAACGCAACGATCAGTCCGGAACTGATGGAGAAGGCAGTCCCTGCCAATGAGATAGACAATTTGAGTCTTCCTATCGGACAGGTAGTCATTCGTAAGGACTCGGATGTCCGTGTACGGGTCAGTCCTGAGATGGATGCAGAGGTTGTTGGGACTGCCAAAAAAGGCGCCACATATCTGCTGTATGAAGTTGAGGAAAATGGCTGGCTGAAAATCAAATTAGAAGATGGCAGCATCGGATATATCGGCCGCTGGTTGTGTGCAAAGTACATTGACAGTAGTGCGGAGCAGACCGAGGAGCCAGAACCTGAGAAAACAGAGGAAAAGGAGGTACCGGCACAGACTGCTTCTGAGCAGACAGGTAGTGCGGCAGCCTCCGGAAAATCTGATTCTTCTGATCCCAGTATTTCGGAATCCACTGGGGTGACAAAGGGAATCTTAACCAAAAACAAAGTTGGATTACGCGAGAAGCCCGAGAAAAACGGAAGGAAAATTCGCCTGCTGGATAAAGGGGCCAAAGTCGATGTGATTGGAAAAACCAGCAACGGCGAGGGACTCTGGTATTATGTTCAGTACAATAAGGACAAAGGTTATCTGAGCAGTGAAATGCTGGAGGTAACAAATGCCTCGGATGTCCCCGAGCTGTAAGGATACTCCGAACGGGAGCAATGCCTTGAATACTGAAGGACTTCTAATATGTAGAAGATCAAAGGAGTAAGTGATTCGTTTATCGAATCTCGAGAGTTGATCTAATGTGATAGCCGGGATGCGTACGGTGAGGTACAGCTAAAGGTTCATTACGAAATAGAGAATCAAAAAGATGGCTTGACGGACGGCGGCCCATGAAGGCAGAACACCTTTGTGGGCTGCTGTCTTAACTATAGGCAGGGAAGGTGTTTATCAGACAGGGGTTTCCAACAATCGTTGAGTCATGAGCTGTGTGATAGACAGAGAAAATAAAAGTAGTGAATTGCAGAAACGTGTGGTATAATGCGCGTGCACTTATCGTGACAGGATTGAAAGGGAAAATATCGGATGAGAATCTACCAGCCTCTCAGAGGCGTTGGAGCGGCATACCAGGAGAACAGCTTTATCGTCTTCGATGATGCGGGCGTGGAAATTGGTCAGGGAGGACTTGAATTCAGAGTACTCAGGAAAGTGTATGAGGAACGGCCTCTGGACATTGAGATGATCATGAATGCACATCCTGCAGCAAGTGATACGCTGTATGGTGCACTGATCGCCAGGGCGGAACAGATCAAAGAGGAAAACGACAATCTGCCGGCCAGGCTCTACACGCGGTGTGCACTGAATGATAAAGAGAAGTACGATTATTTTCTCAATATGGGTTTTGATGATCGTGACGGGGTGGAGCTGTTTGTGCGGCAGGTGGCCGATGTCGTGCAGAGACGGAATTATCCGCCGACGGGGACTAAGTGCGAGGATGCGGATCTTCATACCAGGGCGCGGCGCGAGGAGTTTCTGCAGAGGCTGAAAAGCCTTGGAGATGAACCGCATGCGGAGGAATGGCTGGCTGACCGGATGCGGTTTCCGGTATTCTGTGCAAAGGTTGTTCTGTACAGCTCTGAGGTGGCCGGTGCGCTGCTGATTACCGGTTCACAGCAAGAGGCGGAAATCCATATGATTGGCGTGGAACCCAAGTGGCGCAGCAAAGGTGTCGGCTCGGCCATGATCGATGAGGCACTGCAGCAGCTGAAAGAACAGAAAATCCCCTATCTGGTGGTGCGGGCACAAAGACGTAATCAGCGGATGCTTCGGTTGCTGAAACGCTGTCAGTTTGAATGGATCCGGACAGAGGAGCTGCTGCTCGGACGGGATCTGTAAGTCGCCTGTACCGGTCAGTGGCGAGCACCGTTGGATGAACCGTTGGCGGGTCAGATTTCACCGCGAACAACTGTCGGACGAGAGGCGAAGCAGGCTTTATCTGTCTGAGAGGGGCTCGGGCGGAGTTGGAAAAACCGGAAGCTTTCCGGGAACGGTCTTAGAGCTGGAGCAGACGAGGGATCATCAGCACAGGGAGATGGAATGCTTTCCGAATCCTTTAAGAAAGGATGAGCCCGGTGTTTCGCACCGGCTTGTTGAACAGTGTCCCCAATCATACAATGGCGAAAGCCAAAGCAGCATTACAGCGAGAAAACCAGGAAACATACCTGCCGGACAGAAATGGTGATTCCTGCAGAGGTTTGCGGGAGCGGCGGGACTCCGGGCCGCGGTGCGAGTAGGCCGGAAAGTTCTCTGCGGTTTTGAGAAAAATCCGAACAGGCAGGCCCGCCGGAGAGATGTTTTGCGGAACAGGATCAGGAACGGCGGATGAGGAAACGTATCCATGAGGATGCAGAGCCCGATGCGAAGGGGCTTTACATAGAAGAATCTTTTATCACTGATACAGTGGGAACGGAGACTGGCATGAAAATAAAGAGAGGCGCATATACAGCTCTTGTGACACCGTTCAATGCGGACGGTTCGGTGAATTTTCCGAAACTGCGTGAGCTGGTTGAATGGCAGATTCAGCAGGGGATAGATGGCATCGTGGCGCTGGGAACCACGGGCGAAAGCAGCACAATGAGTCATGAGGAAGATGACGCGGTGGCTGAATGTGTGGTCGAGACGGCGAACGGGCGGATTCCCATTATCTGCGGCGCAGGATCCAACAGCACACAGACCCAGCTGGAAAAGACGATTCGGTATAAGAAGATCGGTGCGGATGGCGTTCTGCTGATCTCGCCTTATTACAACAAGGCAAATGAGGAGGGAATGTATCGCCACTTTGCCACGGTCGGCGATCAGGTGGACATCCCCATCGTGCTGTACAATGTACCCGGACGGACCGGCTGCGCGATCAGCCCGGCATGCGTGGCCCGTCTGGCCAGTCACCCGAACGTTGTTGCCATCAAGGAAGCCAGCGGCAATATCGGCTATGCGGCGCATGTGGCCAGAGTGCTGGGGGACAATTTCGCCATGTTCTCCGGAAATGACGATATGGTTCTGCCGATTCTGAGCCTGGGCGGCGCAGGGGTGATCTCCGTCCTTTCCAACATTCTGCCGGCGGAGGTCCACGCCATGACGGAGGCTTATTTTGCCGGAGACGTGGCCGGTGCGCGGGCGATTCAGCTCAAATATCTGGACCTGATCGATGCCCTGTTCTGCGAGGTGAACCCCATTCCGGTCAAGGAAGCGATGAATCAGATGGGAATGGAGGTCGGCGGGTACCGGCTGCCGCTGTGTGAGATCAGTCCGGCGGGACGTGAGCGTGTGCGGAAAGCGCTGGAGGTACTCGGATGAAAGTAGCGGTTATCGGAAACGGACGGATGGGTCAGATCCTGGCGAGGCTGTGCCGTGAGGCGGGTCATGAACTTGCCGGACTGGTCGGACCAGGGGATACGGAATCCGTGGAGATGCTGGGGCAGGTGGAGGCGGCAATCGATTTTTCCTATCCGGGGAATCTGGAGGCGCTGCTGAAAAAGGCACAGCAGGAAAAGTTCCCGCTGGTCATCGGCACCACGGGATACACGGCCAGGCAGGTGGAGGAGATTGAGAAAGCGGCAAAGACAGTGCCTGTTGTCTATGCCAGCAATTATTCTACCGGCGTGACGGTCATGAACCGTCTGGTTCGGGAAGCGGCCCGGGTGCTGGGGGACTTTGATGTGGAGATTGTGGAAACCCATCACCGGATGAAAGTGGATGCCCCCAGCGGAACCGCCAAAAGTCTGCTGGCCAGTGTGGATCCGGAGGGCCGGCGGCCCGTGCTGGATGGGCGCAGCGGAATAGTCGGCCAGCGGGGTGATGAAATCGGGATGCATGCCCTGCGCGGGGGAACGGTGGCCGGGGAGCACCGGGTGCTGTTCTTCGGCGAAAAGGAAGAACTGGAAATTCGCCACCGCGCGGATGACCGGGAGATTTTTGCCCGGGGTGCCATGCGGGCCCTTGCCTTTGCGGCAAAGGCCAAGCCAGGACTGTACAATATGGAAGATGTCCTGTTCGGAGGGACGGAGCAGCAGTGATTCCTGAGGCCGTTTGGCAGTGGAGGAAAACAGATGGACGCATATGAAATCATTCGGAAAATTGCCGAGGCAAAGAAGAAAACCCCGGTAAAGGTCTATGTAAAGAGCCGGAGCAGGGTTGAATTTCCGGGGGCTCAGGTCTTCGGGACGGGCGATCAGATTGTCATCGGGGACTGGGCGGATATTGCCCCGGTTCTTGAGGCAAACAAGGCGGAAATCGAAGACCTGTATATCGAAAATGATCGGCGGAACAGTGCCCTTCCGCTGCTGGACCTGAAAGGCGTGAATGCCCGGATTGAGCCGGGTGCCGTGATTCGGGATCAGGTGGAAATCGGAGACGGCGCCGTGATTATGATGGGGGCCGTGATCAATATCGGGGCATGCATCGGCGAGCAGAGCATGATCGACATGGGTGTGGTGCTGGGGGGTCGCGCCATCGTCGGAAAACATACGCATGTGGGCGCAGGCGCCGTACTGGCAGGGGTGGTAGAGCCGCCCAGCGCGAAGCCGGTCACGGTGGGCGATGATGTCATGATCGGGGCAAACGCAGTCATTCTTGAGGGCGTCAGCGTGGGCGACCGGGCTGTCGTGGCGGCGGGTGCCGTCGTAACGGAGGATGTGCCGGCGGGTGCCGTTGTGGCCGGTGTCCCGGCCAGAATCATCAAGATGCGGGATGAGAAAACCGACCGCAAAACGGAACTGGTGGATGCCCTTCGCAGTCTTTGAGCGCATGCCTGAACCGCCCGGCGGTTCAGGCGCTTTTATATGGCCGTATTTCGGGTGGAAAGTGCCCCGGGCGGCCAAAATATTTGCGAAAATGCCCAAATTGCCGATTGACACGGGAATTCGGTCGTGCTATGATTGCGTTTGCTGTGCAAAGACCTTTGGTCTGTGAGCTGCTGAAAGAGGAGGAGAAAACGTGGAAAAGCTGAAGAGTGCTGAACGGCGCGTGGTCGGTACCAAAAGGGTCCTTCGTGCGATTGACGAAGGGCGTGTGGCGGCGGCCTATACGGCAGCCGATGCGGATCTCCTGCTGACCAAGCGGGTTGTGGACCGCTGCTATGAACGGAATATTCCGTGCAGGCAGGTGGAGAGCATGGCGGAGCTGGGAAAAGCCTGCGGGATTGATGTGGGAACGGCGGCAGCCGCCATCCTGTACTGAGCCTGCATTGCCCGGCGGTTCCGGGAAACCGGAAAATGACAGAGTCAGCAAGTTTTGTTCCAATAGATTTGACCTAGAATAATAGGAGGTGCTTCCATGCCAACGATCAATCAGTTGATCCGCAACGGAAGAAAAGCGATCGCTGCAAAGCCGACCGCACCGATTCTGCAGAAGTGCCCGCAGAAGCGTGGTGTTTGCCTCTCCGTTAAGACGACGACCCCGAAGAAGCCGAACTCTGCTCTGCGGAAGATCGCCCGTGTTCGTCTGACCAACGGAATTGAAGGAACCTGTTATATCCCGGGTATCGGCCATAACCTGCAGGAGCACTCGGTTGTGCTTATCCGCGGCGGCCGTGTCCGTGACCTTCCTGGTGTCCGTTACCACATCATCCGCGGTGCTCTGGATGCAGCCGGTGTGGATAAGAGAAAACAGGCCCGCTCCAAGTACGGCGCCAAGAGGCCCAAGAAGTAATTTCCGCTTTACGAAGCGGCGCCCTCCCAGTATCGGAGGTGTCGTCGGTCCCGGCGGGTGGCCGGTCGCGAGGCGCTTAAGCGTACGGATGTCATGGAACAGCATCCGATACAGACTGAGCGCTGGCAGGACCGTGTGCTAGATCCACAGGAGGAGATTCCCTATGCTGAGGGGAATGGAAACTGTGGCTGTTGGGGCCATGCTGCAATGAACCGGGCGGAAATCCGCCTTCGACAAGATGAGGAGGTAAACCCATGCCAAGACGTGGTTTTATACCGAAGCGTGAGGTGCTGCCGGATCCGGTATACGGCAATACCATCGTCACAAAGCTGATTAACCAGGTCATGCTGGACGGCAAGCGCGGCATTGCGCAGACCGTCTGCTATGATGCATTTGAAATGGTAAAAAAGAAGACCGGCAAGGAAGCCATGGACGTGTTCAATGACGCACTGGCCAACATTCTGCCGAGCCTTGAGGTCAAGGCCCGCCGCGTCGGCGGCGCAACCTATCAGGTCCCGATTGAGATCCGCCCTGAGCGCCGTCAGACCCTGGCCCTGCGCTGGCTGGTCGATTTCTCCCGCAAGCGCGGTGAGAAGACCATGGCCGAGCGCCTCTGTGGTGAGATCATCGATGCCAGCAACAACACCGGCGCCGCTGTACGCCGTAAGGAAGAAATGCATCGTATGGCCGAATCCAACAAGGCTTTCGCACACTATCGCTGGTAAGCTTTTTATGCCGCAGCCTCTGGCTGCGGCTATATCGTGAAAAAGGAGAACTATCATGCCGAGAACCCATGCTTTAAACATGGTCCGCAACATTGGAATCATGGCGCATATCGACGCCGGCAAGACAACGACAACCGAGCGTATTCTGTATTATACGGGGAAAACGCACAAGATTGGCGAAGTCCATGAGGGTGCTGCGACCATGGACTGGATGGAGCAGGAGCAGGAGCGTGGTATTACCATCACCTCTGCTGCAACCACCTGTTTCTGGAAGGACCACCGTATTAATATCATTGACACTCCCGGACACGTTGATTTTACCGTTGAAGTCGAACGGTCTCTGCGTGTTCTGGATGGCGCCGTCGCCGTTTTCGCGGCAAAGGGCGGCGTAGAGCCCCAGTCTGAAACCGTCTGGCGTCAGGCTGAACATTATCGGGTTCCCCGCATTGCCTATGTAAACAAAATGGATATCGTTGGCGCGGATTTCTTCCATGTCATGGAACAGATGCGCGACCGCCTGCATGCGAATGCTCATCCGCTGCAGCTGCCCATTGGCGCGGAGAATACGTTCCGCGGCATCATCGACCTGGTCACCATGCGTGCAGAGGTCTATTATGATGACATGGGCAAGGACTACCGGGATGAGGAGATCCCGGAGGACATGAAAGAGGATGCCCAGCTGTATCACGATTCGCTGATTGAGGCCCTGGCCGACATTGATGACACCATCATGGAGAAATTCATGGAAGGTGAGGAGCCGACCATTGAGGAGGTCAAGGCCGCGATTCGGAAGGGAACGGTTGAGTGCAGCTTCTTCGGAATGCTCTGTGGTACCTCCTATCGGAACAAGGGCGTACAGCTCCTGCTGGATGCCATCATCGATTACATGCCTTCCCCGGTTGACATTCCGCCGGTTAAGGGGATTGACCCGAAGACGGAGAAGGAGATCACCCGCGAGGCAAGCGATGATGCGCCCTTCTCTGCACTGGCGTTCAAGATCATGACGGATCCGTTTGTCGGAAAGCTGACGTTTGTGCGTGTCTATTCCGGACACATCAGCTCCGGCTCTTACGTGCTCAACTCCACCAAGGAGAAGCGCGAGCGCCTTGGCCGCCTCCTTCAGATGCATGCCAATGAGCGGAAAGAAATCGACGAGATCTATGCCGGCGATATCTGCGGCGTAGTCGGATTCAAGGATACGACCACCGGTGACTCGCTGTGCGATGACAAGCACAAGATCATCCTCGAGAAGATGGAGTTCCCGGAGCCGGTTATCCAGGTCGCCATCGAGCCCAAGACCAAGGCCGGCCAGGAGAAGATGATTCTGGCGCTCCTGCGTCTGGCAGAAGAGGACCCGACCTTTAAGACATACACCAATCAGGAAACCGGACAGACGATTATCGCCGGTATGGGCGAACTGCATCTGGAAATCATCGTTGACCGTCTGCTGCGTGAATTCAAGGTTGAGGCCACGGTCGGTGCACCGCAGGTTGCCTATCGTGAGACCATTCGTAAGGCCGCCAAGGCTGAGGGACGTTATGTCCGTCAGACCGGTGGTAACGGCCAGTACGGTCACTGCTGGATTGAGATTTCGCCGGTTCAGCCGGGCGAGGGCTATTCCTTCAGCAACGACACCGTCGGCGGTTCCATTCCGAAGGAATTCATCGCCCCGATCGATGCCGGTGTGCGCGAGGCCGCCAAGAACGGTTTGCTGGGCGGTTACGAAGTCGTGGATTTCCACGTTTCCGTCTACGACGGCTCCTATCATGAGGTGGACTCCTCCGAAGTCGCCTTCAAGATCGCCGGCTCCATGGCCTTCAAGGCCGCGCTGGCCAAGGCGGATCCGGTGCTGCTTGAGCCCATCATGAAAGTGGATGTCACGGTGCCCGAGGAGTACATGGGCGATGTCATCGGCGATCTGAATGCCCGCCGCGGCAGGATCGAGGGCATGGAGCCCAATGGCACCACCCAGGACATTCATGCAATGGTTCCGCTCTCCGAGATGTTCGGCTATGCCACCGCCCTGCGTTCCCGCACACAGGGACGCGGCGTGTACAGCATGCAGCCGGAACACTATGAGCCGGTTCCCAAGTCCATCCAGGAGAAGGTCTGCGGTGGCAGATCCGTATCCGGAAAGTAAGAACAGTTGTGCCGCCTGACGGCACTGGAGGATAAAAATGGCTAAACAGAAATTTGAACGTACGAAGCCGCACGTGAACATCGGAACGATTGGACACGTTGACCACGGCAAGACGACCCTGACCGCTGCCATCACCATGGTGCTCTCCACCTTTGGCGAGGCGCAGGCCATGCGTTATGATGAAATCGACAAGGCGCCTGAAGAGAAGGCACGTGGAATCACGATCAACACCGCTCACGTGGAGTA